>REAQ01000055.1 GCA_004294195.1 Sphingobacteriales bacterium
ATCCGCGATGGTATCGTAGAATATCCTAAAGGAGAAGGACAAGCGGCTGAACTCGGTTCATTGAACCGATATAAGGACGATGTGAAGGAAGTACCTTCTAATATGGAGTGCGGTTTAACCGTGAAGAACTTCTCTGACCTGAAGGTTGGTGATATTATTGAGGCGTTTGAGGAAGAGGAAGTGAAGAGGACTTTATAGGGTGAGGGTGTAGGGTGAGTGTTTAGGAGGGCTTAGCCTAAACACTCACCCTCAACACTCACCCTAGTTTTAGGTTTTTATTAATAAAGGAAAGACCATCTTTGTTTCATGCGTAAAGCAATCATATTCTTTTTTTCCATCTTGTTGGTGAACATGGCCCAGGCTCAACAGGCCAAGGTGCTGGTGGATAAGATCGTGGGCATTTTGGGCGATAAAATCGTGCTGAAATCTGACCTGCTGAACTACATCGATGACATGAAGCGCCGTGGTGGCGAGGTTCCGGCAGATGCAGAATGTGTATTGCTGGAGCGGATGCTGATGGATAAAGCGTTGGTGTTGCAGGCTGAAAAGGACTCATTGCCCATCAGTGATGAAGAGGTGGAAGCAGAAATTGATCAGCGGATTCGCTATTTCATCATGGAATTTGGTGGAAAGGAAGCGGTGGAGCAGGTTGCGGGTAGAACCATCTTTCAAATGAAAGAAGATTTCCGCCAGTCTGTAAAGGAAAGGCGCCTTGCGGATGCGATGCGTGCCAAGATCGTTGAGTTCATCAAGATCACACCACAGGAGACCAAAGTTTATTACGATAAGATCCCCAAAGACAGTCTTCGTTTCTATGAAACGGAACTGGTAGTGGGTGAGATCATATTATATCCGAAAGCGGGAAGGGAACTGGAGAAATTTGCTATTGATGAATTGGCGGATTACAAACGTCAGATCGAGTCAGGCAAAAGTTTCGAGAACCTCGCGAGGTTGTATTCTGAAGATCCCGGATCTAAAGCCAACGGTGGACGTTACGAGATCAACAAGAATGAGAAACAATGGGACCCGGACTTCAAGAGTGCTGCATTCCGTTTGAAGGATGGTCAGGTATCGCCCGTGATCAAGAGTAAGTTTGGATATCATATTATTCAGATGGTGAGCCGGAATGGTGAGGACGCGGTGATCAGGCATATTCTTCGTATTCCTGAAGTAACCCAGGAAGAGATCGATCAGGCATTGAGTAAGATGGACACCATCCGTTCCAAACTCATTGCCGGAAATATGTCGTTTGGCGAAGCAGTAGAGAAATTCAGTGATGATGAGAACTCCAAGTTTACTGCCGGGTTGAAGATGGACCAGTCTGGTTCTACCAGCGTAACCATTGACGCGCTGGATAAGGATATCGTGAAACAAATCGGTTCCTTGAAAATTGGCGAGTACTCCAAACCAATCGCTTTTCAGGATGAAAGGGGTAAAAAGGGTGTAAGACTGATCTACCTACAAAATAAGACTGCGCCGCACAGGGAAAACCTGCGTGATGATTATAACAAGGTGGCCATGCGGGCACTGGAAGAAAAAAAGAATCTGGCCATTGAAAAATGGTTCCAGTCGAGGCTTCCAACATACTACACCATGATTGATGCGGAGTATCAAAGTTGTCCGGCTATTCAGACTACATTTAAAATTGCCGCTAAGTAGTAGGGTGAGTGTTTAGGGTGAGTGTTTAGGAGGGTTCAGCTAAACCCTCCTAAACACTCACCCTAAACACTCACCCTGGTTTCCATGATTTTTACCATTTTAGTACCATCGAAATAACTAACTTTGCGCCTCATCACCCAACATGAGCGATGCAATAAAACATGAATGCGGCCTGGCATTCATCAGACTTCGGAAGCCTTTCTCCTACTACATGCAGAAATATGGTACGGCACTCTATGGCCTGAACAAACTCTACCTCCTCATGGAGAAGCAGCACAACAGGGGCCAGGACGGTGCAGGGCTTGCCACCATTAAACTAGATACTGAGCCGGGATACCCATTTATGTACAGGCAAAGGAGCATCGCTACCCAATCCATTGCCGAGTTGTTCCAGAACATCGGCAAAGAAATCCATGAGTTGGAAAGGCACCAGCCGGACATACGTAAACACCCCGGCTTGATGAAAGGTCATCTCCCATTCATGGGTGAGCTGCTGCTCGGCCACCTGCGTTACGGAACCCAGGGCAAGAACAACTCGGAGTTTTGCCATCCCTTTATCAAAAAGAATGTAGTGCCTGCCAGGAACTTAGCCATGGCGGGCAATTTTAATATTGTCAATACCGAAGAACTTTTTTCACTGATCAATATTGATCCGGGCGAGTTCCAAAAACAAAGTGACCTCGCCGCGATGATGGAAGTGGTGCATCATTTCCAGGTGAAAGAAGATGAAGCCAATCCGGGACAGCTTGACGTCGCCAATATTTTGCGCAAGGCGTTTCCTTTGTTTGATGGTGGTTATCATGTTGGCGCATTACTGGGTAATGGCGATTCATTTGTGATTAGAGACGAACATGGTATCCGTCCATCGTACTATTATATTACAGACGAGATCATAGTGGCAGCTTCAGAACGTGCAGCCATCCGTACCAGTTTCAACGTGGGCGAGAATGAAGTGCTGGAACTGATGCCGGGCCAGGCATTGATCGTGAAATCGAATGGAAGCTATACCATAGAACAGATTCTTACGCCCAAAGAGCGCCGGGCCTGTAGCTTTGAGCGAATCTATTTCTCACGCGGTAGTGATGAGAAAATCTACAGAGAGCGCATTGCGCTTGGACATCACCTGAGTTCTACGGTGTTGAAGTACATCAACCACGATCTAAAGAATACTATTTTTTCATTTATTCCAAATACAGCAGAAACTGCATTCTATGGCTTGTTGAAAGGCATGGAAGACTACCTGAATAAAGTCAAGATCCAGCGGATCATGAGTTGGGAGAAAGATTTTGACGAGGAGAAGCTATCGGAAATGATCAACCGAAGGATCCGTGTAGAGAAAGTGGCGATCAAAGACGTGAAGATGCGGACCTTCATAACGGAAGACTCCAACCGTTCCGAGATGGTGCAGCACGTATATGATATCACCTACGGAACAGTACGGAGAAATGAAGATACACTGGTGGTGATCGATGATTCTATTGTTCGTGGAACCACGTTAAAGGAGAGCATCGTTCGCATGCTATCCAGACTTCAGCCGAAGCGAGTGATCATTGTTTCATCAGCGCCGCAGATCAGGTATCCGGATTGTTACGGGATCGATATGAGCAAGCTCGGTGATTTCATTGCTTTCAGGGCGGCCATCGAGTTATTGAAGGATCGCGGGCAGAGCCATGTGATTGAAGACATTTATAAAGCCTGTAAAGAAATGCAGCGCCAGGGTACGCTTCATACGGAGAATATGGTTCGCCAGATCTATAAGCCATTTTCACCTGAAGACATCTCGGCAAAGATTGCCACATTGATTACGCCTCCCGAAGTGACGATTCCTGTGGAGCTGATCTTCCAAACTATTGAGGACCTGCATGATTCCTGCCCAACCAATACCGGTGATTGGTATTTCACAGGCAACTATCCTACGCAGGGTGGGAACAGGGTGTGTAACCAGGCGTTTATTAATTATTATGAGGGAAGGAATGTGCGCGGATATTAGTTCGGGTTGCAGGTTGAGGGTTGAAGGTTGCAGAAAGCCGCTCCAACCTTCAACCTTCAACTTTCAACCTGCATTTACGAAGTAAACATGAAGAGACTCTACATCGTTCGTCATGCCAAAAGCGACTGGACCTTTGACGTGGATGATTTTGATCGTCCGCTGAATGAAAGGGGCAAGCGCGATGCACCCGCGATGGCGGCAAGACTTAAACAACGCAATGTTCAGTTAGACGCGCTGGTATCAAGCACCGCTGTGCGTGCATGGAGAACGGCACAGTTGTTTGCTGTTGTTTATGAGCGGGAAGACAAAGCCATCATCGGCATTCCTAAATTATATCACGCTTCGGCAGAATCCATTTATGATGTGATCGAAGGCATCAGTGATGATTTTCAATCCATCGCCATCTTTACACACAACAACGGGATCACGGATTTTGCCAATTCATTAGGGATCATTAGAATCGATAATATGCCTACCTGCAGTGTGCTGGGATTTGCAGCCAATACCAATCAATGGAATGAGATCAGGAAGGCCGAGAAGATGTTGTTGTTTTTTGATTATCCAAAGATGAAAGCATAGTTCGCAGACCACGCTAACGCATTCATGAACTTAGCATAACAGAAAACGAGCCTTCAAAGGGCTCGTTTTCTGTTATGCTAAGTTCATGAA
>REAQ01000056.1 GCA_004294195.1 Sphingobacteriales bacterium
TGACCACCAGAGAGCTGTTGTGGGTAGTGGTTGCGGCGATGCATGATCTGCATCTTCTGTAATACCTCTTCCACCTTGGCTTTACGGTCTGATGCTTTCACACCCGTATAGATCAGCGGAAGTTCAACATTTTCAAATACAGTGAGTTCATCGATGAGGTTAAAACTCTGGAATACAAAACCAATGTTGTGTTTGCGAAGGTCAGCACGCTGACGCTCATTGAAATGCGCAACTTCAGTGCCGTTAAAAACGAAACTTCCTGCATCGGGATCGTCTAGAAGTCCGAGAATATTCAACAGTGTGGATTTACCGCAACCGGAAGGACCCATCACGGCAACAAATTCTCCTTCTTTAACTTCCATGGAAAGCTTATTCAGGGCTACGGTTTCTACTTCGTCCGTCCTGTAAATCTTTTCCAGGTCTTTGATCTTTATCATGGCTTTGTGTTTGTTTATTATTTTTTTTCAGATGATGAATAGGGCCTGATACAAGGGTCTTTTCTTGACGGGCTTTTTCTGGGTGCTGTCTTGCTTGGCTTTCACTGACACTCTGCAAGTGTCTTTCCTACCGTCCTTAACACCGGCAGACATAAGGATGAATGCGGTCATAAAAACAACGATGATATTTCTCATACAACCTTTTTTATTTGTTCTTTAATACCAGTTCCTGGATGGTTCCGTAGTTTTCATAAGAAGAAGTGATCACTTTGTCGCCCGGCTTCAACCCTTGCAATACTTCATAATAGTCAGGGTTCTGACCGCCCAGCTGGATCTCCGTTTTGTAGGCCATCGTTCCATTCTCGTTGACTTTAAAGATCCAGTTTCCACCAGTTTGTTGATAGAAGCCCCCTCGGGGAAGCAACAGCGCCTGCTTTTCATCACTAAGTGCTACACGCACCTGAAAAGTCTGGCCTCTGCGGATCCCCTGGGGTACTTCATCTTCAAAAGCCATATCTACCTGAAATTTTCCATTGGTTACCTGTGTATAGACTTTTCTTATCCTGAGTTTGTAGTCTTTACCTGCAAAACTGAACTGCCCCATCAAACCGGTATAGATCCTCGAGATATAATGTTCATCAATATCTGCTCTCACTTTAAATCCACTGGTAGCGTCAACCTGCCCGAGCCTTTCGCCCTTGTTCTTGCTTTGGCCAATCTCCGCATCCAAAGAGGTAAGCTGACCATCGATGGGCGCCCGCACGATCAGGTCGCCCACCTTTCTGCGCATAACATCCAGGGCATTCTGTGTTCTGCCGTAACTCTGCCTTGCCTGTTCCAATTCCTGTCTTACGGATACTGAATCCTTGCTTAAAATCTCTTCTTGTAGCTTCTTTCTCTTAATCTGGAATTCATACGCGATTTCAGCCTGCCGAAACTCCTGTGAGCCTATAACCTTTTGCTCATATAGCTTCTTGTTCAACTTATACAAACGCTCAGCTTCTTTGTAGCCATTCTCGGCATCAGCTAATTGATTTAGTTTGGTGATGGTATTTTGCTGGGCAGCATTTCTCGAGATCTGCATCTGGGTGAGCAGGTTGAAAACCGATGTCTCCTGATTCACCAGACTCAACTCCAGATCTGTGTTAGACATCCTAAGGATCGGTTGCCCTTTCTTCACCATCGCCCCATCTTCCACCAACTTCTCCTCTACCCGTCCACCTTCTGCAGCATCCAGGTAGATGGTGGTCAATGGCAATACCACTCCATTCACAGGTGTGAATTCCTGAAAAGCACCTTGTTTGACCTCACTGATCGTTAATCGCTCAGTTTCCACATTCAGTTTACTTTTCCCGGAAGTGAAATAAATGCTGCCAGCAATCAGTCCCACCAGGGCCGCGATTCCCCCAATGGTCAAGATCCTCTTGCTGTTCCATTTCTTTTTTTCAATGACTCTGTCCACAGATAGATAGATTAGGTTTCATGTATTGCTACGCAATGCCATGCCAAACTCATAACCCCCTAATTACCAATGCCTTATGCCTCAATGCCTTTCTCTACTGTCCGCTCGTGATACAACAGGTGTACGGTTTTGATACAGTCGAGGGAAGGCATTGGGCATAGGGCATTGGGCATTGCCAAATTGACTAATTTGCCTAAATGGTTTTAAAGAACGCTTCGATCTTGATAGTTGACGATGATACCGATATTCTCACTGCGGTAAGGCTTTTGCTTAAAACAGAAACAGCAGAAGTGGTCACGGAAAAAAATCCTGAAAACATCCGCAGCATCCTGCAGAAAAGATCCTTTGACATGATCATGCTTGACATGAATTTCACGTCCTCCATCAATACAGGCAACGAAGGAATCTTCTGGCTGAATGCGATCAAGAAAATGGGCAGCAAAGCAGCCGTGATCATGATCACAGCATATGGCGATATAGACCTCGCCGTTCGCTCACTTAAAGAAGGTGCCGCTGATTTTGTGGTAAAGCCCTGGCACAATGAAAAGTTACTGCAGACCATTAAAGATACCCTTGCAAAAAACCATGGACTTCCGGTGACCAGCACCAGCGATTTTCAACAAGGGATGATCGGCAATTCTGCGATCATGCAGGATATCTTTCACAAAACAATGAAGATTGCCCCTACAGATGCCAATATCCTGATCCTCGGCGAAAATGGAACAGGTAAGGACCTCATCGCCAAAGCCATTCATGATCACTCCCTTCGCAAAGACAAGCCATTCATCAAAGTGGATGTGGGTGCATTGACTGATAGTCTTTTTGAGAGCGAACTCTTCGGTCACAAGAAAGGCGCATTTACTGATGCGAGGGAAGATCGTATTGGTCGTTTTGAAGCCGCACATGGAGGTACAGTTTTTTTGGATGAAATCGGCAATATTTCATTGGTTCAACAAGCGAAACTCTTGTCGGTTTTGCAAAACCGAACGGTCATCCGCCTGGGCACCAACGAGCAGATCCCGGTGAATATCCGGTTGATCTGCGCTACCAACCTGCCACTGAATGAGCTGGCCAATGAACAAAAATTCAGGAAAGATCTTATCTACCGGATCAATACGGTTGAGCTTACGATGCCACCCCTTCGGAAAAGGGAAGAAGATGTTGTTTTGTTGGCCAACCATTTTGCCTCCGTGTATGCAACGAAATATCTCAAACCCAGCATGACCATTGATCAAAAAGCGAAGGATAAACTCATGGCCTATCCTTTTCCGGGTAATGTACGGGAGCTTCAATATTCAATCGAACGCGCCGTCATCATGTCTGAAGGAAACGAATTATCGGCTGATGACATCATCTTTTCGCCCCTCGAACATGCTTTGACCAACAGTCAGGAAGATGACGACTTAAAATTGTCGACCATTGAAAAAAATACCATCCTGAAAGTGATCGAAAAAAACCATGGCAACATCACCAAGGCCGCGAGGGAGCTCGGGCTTACCCGTACGGCACTATACAGGAGGTTGAGTAAGTATGACATTTAAGAACTACCAATGGAAGCTACTCCTGAAAGTGGTGCTGTTGTTTGCAGTGCTGGTGGGTACGGCATTTGTAGTTGTGAAAGGCAGTTACAGTTTGCTTATCATCTGCTTACCAGTGATTGCGGCTCAATTGTGGGACATGATCCGCTTTCTGCGAAAATCACAGGATGAACTCGATGAATTTGTTGAGTCCGTGCATTATCGTGATTTTTCTAGGCACTTCGATGTGTCCCATGCCCCAGCTGAAATCCAGCCATTACGAAAAGGATTTAACGAGATCAACAGTGCCATCAAAGTGATCAGCAGGGAAAGGGAAACCCAATACCAATATCTGCAGAAGATCCTTGAATTGGTTGATACTGGTATCCTCTCTTATGAAACCGGCTCGGGCACCATTGCATGGATGAATGAATCTTTAAAACAGCTGTTGCAAATCCCTTACCTGAAAACCATAGACTCACTTGGAAAACGAGACCCCGAACTCTGCACCGAAATCAAAACACTGAAACCGGGCGAGAATAAAGTGGTTACCATCAACCGGGAAAAAAATACGATCAAAACACTATTGTCTGCTACGGCTTTCCAGACGGAAGGCCTCACTTATAAACTCATTGCTTTCCAGAATGTAAACGAGGCGCTGGATGAAAATGAATCACAAGCCTGGCGAAAACTGCTTAGCGTGATGACGCACGAGATCATGAATTCTGTTGCACCCATTTCTTCTTTAGCAGACACTTTGATGAACAGGTTGAAGGTGGAAGGTGGAAGGTTGCAGACTGATGGCGATGATATAGAAGTAGGAATCAGGACCATAAAAAGAAGAAGCGATGGTTTATTGAAGTTTGCAGAGACTTATCGAAACCTCAATAAAGTAACCCAG
>REAQ01000057.1 GCA_004294195.1 Sphingobacteriales bacterium
CGATGCCCAATGCGGGTGCCGCCTGTAAAGGCATCGGTGATACCGGATTATTGGCTACGTTGATGAATTTGATTACAAGGATGGCGTTGATCATCCCGATCAGCAGTGAGCCTGTATCTCCCATAAAGATCTTCGCAGGAGAATGATTGAAGATCAGGAATGCCACGAGGCTTCCGGATAAACAGAAGGCGAGTGTGGCGTACTCTACTTCACCAATCAGGTAAAAATAAATGCCAAATACCAGGGACGTAGTGAGGCCGAGGCTTCCAGCCAGTCCATCCACCCCGTCTATCAGGTTAAATGAATTGGTGATGAGCACGATGGTGAGGTATGTAAAAGCAAGGCTAAAAACTTCAGGGAGTTCATAAACACCCAGAAAACCATGCATACTGTCAATTACTAAATGACCCTTGTATATGATCAGAAAAGTAGCAACAATCTGGCCCATGAATTTCTTCATCGGAGAAATCACCAGGATATCATCCTTTAAACCCAGGAAAAAAATCACGAGAGAAGCTGCAAAATAGTATTGAAAACCCGGCGCGCTATAAAAGCTAATCGTGAAAAGGCAGGCCAGGATAAATCCTGCGAAAATGCCAAGTCCGCCAAGCGATGGTATGGGGTTAGAATGTATTTTCCTTTCGTCAGGGTGATCAAATAGCTGCTTGGAATTGGCAACCTGGATAATGATGGGGATGGCAGCAAATGTGATGATGAAAGCAATCGCCGTTCCCAGTAAAATCTTATCCATCAGTCTGCTGTTTGTGTGCAAAAATAGGTTGAAATGGTCTCTAAACAAAAGTCATACCCGGTTTATGGCATGCAAATGATGTGTCGAATTCTAATTAACTCACTTATTGATAAAACGCAATAAATGAGCGTTTTATTATCCACATCCTTCCAGCATGGAGAGACGTTTTTTTGGTCAAAACGATTAGCTTTGCGGCACAATAACAATGTATGGAGCGTCTTCAGCAAATTGCTACGCAGGTCAGAAGAGATATTGTACGTATGGTGCATGCCGTTCAAAGTGGCCACCCGGGCGGTTCGCTGGGTTGTACCGACTTCCTCACGGCGCTTTATTTTGATATAATGGATCATAATCCTGCATTCTCAATGGATGCGGTCAACGAAGACGTATTTGTGCTGTCCAATGGGCATATTTCTCCCGTTTTTTATTCCGTCCTTGCCCGTTCTGGTTACTTCCCTCTGTCTGAACTGGGCACCTTCAGGAAATTGAATAGCCGTCTGCAGGGTCACCCCACTACACATGAACACCTTCCAGGTGTCAGGATCGCTTCCGGTTCACTGGGTCAGGGCCTGAGTGTTGCCATAGGTGTGGCTCTGGCGAAAAAACTAAACAACGATAAGCACACCGTTTTTTCCCTTCACGGAGACGGAGAGCTGCAGGAGGGTCAGATCTGGGAAGCTGTTATGTCAGCTGCACATCATAAAGTAGATAACCTTATCGCCACCATCGATTGGAATGGTCAACAAATTGACGGCACTACCACAAAAGTGATGAACCTCGGTAACATCAGAGAAAAATTTGAAACATTTGGTTGGGCAACCCTGGATATGAACGGGAACGATATGGATGAAGTAGTTGCGGGGATCAATAAAGCCAAATCTATGCTCGGCCAGGGTAAGCCTGTAGCCATTATGATGCACACCATCATGGGAGCTGGCGTAGACTTTATGGAAAATGATCACCAATGGCATGGTGTAGCGCCCAATGATGAACAGCTCGCAAAAGCGCTGGCTCAATTGCCGGAAACCCTGGGGGATTATTAGGGTGAAGGATTAGGGTGAGTGTTTAAGCTAATCCCTTTCTAAACACTCACCCTAAATACTTACTCTAATTCCGTAGTTCAAACGGTTGCCGACTGGCCTTAAAAGCTGGAAACCAGGAAGCCAGAAAACCGATGGCCAAGGCCGTGGTAACAACCAGCACAAAATCTCGCCAAACAAGTTTCACGGGATAATAATCAATGAGGAAACTGTCTCCCTTCAAGGGTACCAGTTTGTAGTTCACCTGAAGATAGTATAACAACAAAGCCAGCAATACACCACCCAATGCGCCGATGCCGGCCAACACCAATCCTTCCGCAATAAATATTTTCATGATGAGGCTCTTGCTTGCTCCCATGGCCCGCAATACCTGGATGTCTTTCTTTTTCTCCAGCACCAACATGCTTAACGCGCCCACCATGTTGAAAGAAGCCACCAAAAGAATGAGCGTGAAAATGCTATAGATGGCCCATTTCTCCAGATTAATGGTGGTATACAAAGTTCTGTTCTGCTCAAATCGGTCTTCTACTTTGAAGGCCGTGCCCAGCATCTGTTGTAAAGCCAGTTTGATTTCGGGTATACGTTCCTGTTGGTCCGCCGCCAGTTCAACGGAACTGTATTCATCCGGACCGTAACTCAGGTATTGCCTGGCAAAATCCAGATTGGTCATCACGTACTTATTGTCAAACTCCATCTGCACAGCAAAGCTACCTGCAGGAACAAGCATTCCTTCACTCAAGGCCTCCAAGGGATTCTGCATATCCGTAATACCCTTCCTCGGCATGTACACCGTTAGAGGCATCAGCATTCTATCAGCCAGCACACCTATGGCGTTTTCAATGCCCACCCCCATCACCGCACGTGGCTGCTCTGCCGTACCCAACTCATAGCGGCCCCTGACCAGTTTGGTAGGAAGGTTGGAAACCTTTGGATACTCATCGTCCACTCCTTTCACCACCACTACAGTCTGTAACTCATGGTTCTGCAGCAACGCACGGTCCTCAGCCACAAGAGAGGCTGCTTTCACCCCGGGCATGGACCTGATCTTCTTAATCTGTTCTTCAGTCAGGCTGATGACCTTTCCTTTCTGAGCAGAGATTCGGAGATCGGAATAAAATGAGGAATATAATGACTTTACGAGGGACTCAAATCCGTTGAACGCGCTGAGGATGATGATCAATGCAGCAGTGCCAATAAGAATAGCCAGCACACTCACCGAAGAGATGATGTTGATGGCGTTCGTGGATTTCTTGGCCTTAAAATACCTCCAGGCAAAAGTGAAAATCATGGCACTCCATTACACTATTAAATCACTAAACTGATTTATCATTCTCGTCGTTGAGCTTCTTGAAAATCTCTTCGATCTTGAATACATGATCAAGGGTATCATCATGAAAAAACCTCAATTCCGGCATACGACGGAGCTGGTGTTTCACCCTTGACGTCAATTCCCTCTTGATCTCAGGTTTACGATCTTCAAAATACTGGATAACCTTTGCGGCATCCTTCACCTGGAATAAACTCAAGTATATTCTGGCCTCCAGCAAATCTGGCGTGATCTTGACATTTGAGATGGAAACCATCCCCCCGTCAACCATCGTCAGGCCCATTCGCTGAAAAATCTGGTTCATTTCCTCCTGAATCACTCCTGCCACTTGCTTCTGTCTTTTTCCCTCCTGCATAATCCTCAAAGTTAAAGGGTGTAAAATTAGTTACTTTTGCCGCACACTATACGCTATTCCTAACAAATGAACAGTTTAAAGGTCATCTTTCAATATATCCGGCGCTATCCAAAGCTGGTTTCACTATACTTTTTTCTCAACCTTCTCTCGTCCATTTTTTCCTTGATGTCCCTTACCCTGCTCGCGCCTTTTTTGTCGCTTATCTTCGGCGTAGACACTGGCACGGGAAAAATGTTTGGCTCAAGGTTCTCCCTGGGTAAGATAACCAATAATTTCAATGATTACCTTACCCAACTGATCCAGACAGACGAAGGTAAAATCCAGGCACTTGGCATCCTCTGTACCATCGTGGTGATTGCCATCCTGCTGAAAAATGTATTTCTATATTGCGCGCTCTATGTACTGACGCCCATCCGGAACAGGATCATCAATGACATGCGCAATGAAATGTTTCAAAAGATCCTACAGCTGCCCATTGGTTACTTCAGTGACCAGCGGAAGGGGGATATCATGAGCCGATTGACGAATGACCTGCAGGATGTTGAATTCTCGACCATCTCATTTTTAGAGACTTTCTTTCGTGAGCCTATCACCATCAGTCTCTATTTGTTTGCGATGATCAAGCTCAGTCCGGAGCTATCTCTTTTTCTGCTGATCTTCCTTCCTGTGGCAGGTTTGGTCATTGGGCGAATCGGAAGATCGCTGAAGAAAGTATCCACACGCGTTCAGGAAAAACTGGGAGACATCTT
>REAQ01000058.1 GCA_004294195.1 Sphingobacteriales bacterium
CATAAGATGAATATGGATCTAGCGCCACATCGGTCATCACTACCATCTCCGGAACAGCCTCTTTGATGGCGCGTATGCTGCGTTGCATTAGCCCGTTGGGATTGAGCGCTTCAGTACCTTTATTGTCTTTCAATTCATCGGCCGACTTGGCAAACAGCAATACCGCTTTCAAGCCCATTTGCCATAACTCCTTCACTTCTTTTACCGTGAGGTCTATGCTGCGCCGATAATAACCGGGCATGGAACCGATCTCCGATATCCGCTGATTCCCTTCAATGATGAAGAGGGGAACGATGAAATCTGCGGGCGATAATGCTGTTTCCCGCACCATACTTCTAATGGCGTCCGATTTCCTGAGAATTCTGTTTCGTCTTTGTAAATACATCGATTCCATATTTTATACCCAGTCCCTTGGATGCAGGCAGGCCTGCAACAGTTCATCTTCCGGTGAACAGGGCGTGGGTTGATAATTGTAATCAAATCTAACGGTTGGCGGCAAACTCATGAGAATACTTTCGATCCGCCCATTCGTTTTCAGTCCAAACAAGGTGCCCCGGTCGTGCACGAGATTGAACTCTGTATACCTTCCCCTCCGGATCTCCTGCCAATATTTATGACTCGCCGTAAAGGGTAGGTTTTTTCTTTTTTGGACGATGGGCAAATAGGCATCAGTGAATGCATGACCGCAGTCCATCCCAAAATTCATCCAATGGTTAACATCATGATCTGCGTCAACGCGGCAGTAATCATAAAAGATCCCGCCGATGCCTCTTCGTTCTTTGTTCCGATGCGAGTTCACAAAGTACTCATCACACTGCGTCTTGAATCTAGCGAAATAACTTGCGTCATATTTGTCGCACACTTTTTTGTAGGTCCTATGAAAGTGTCTGGCATCTTCTTCAAACAGGTAATAAGGCGTGAGGTCAGTTCCTCCGCCAAACCATCGGTCCACTACATTCCCCGCCTCATCATAGAGCTCAAACATCCTATAGTTACAGTGCACCGTGGGTACAAATGGATTGAGTGGATGCAATACCAGACTGACCCCACAAGCAAACCATTGGTGCCCCTGTATTTTCAGTTGTGCGGTCATCATAGGTGTCACTTCCCCAAATACCACTGAGCTGTTCACCCCGCCTTTCTCAAACACATGACCGCCACTGATGACCCTGGTTTTACCGCCACCGCCTTCTGCACGTTCCCAAACATCTTCATGAAACACGGCGCCGCCATCTTCTTCTTCCACTGCTGTACAGATCTTGTTTTGCAGATCATGGATCTTGCTTGTCCATATGTCCCTGATGGAACTCATGCACTATAACTTTTTACGGCATCTACAAATGCTTTTGCGTGATCCACCGGAACATTGGGTGTGATACCGTGACCGAGGTTAGCGATATAGGCTTGCGTGCCAAAACCATCGATCATTTCTTTCACCCATTTTTTGATCTGTGCGGGTGGTGCCAGCAGTTTTGCCGGATCGAAATTGCCTTGCAAGGTGATGTTGTTGCCAACAATACTTCTTGCAAGTTGAGGAGTGAGCAGCCAATCAATACCAATACCAGAGGCGCCGCTGTGTTGCAGGGCATCCAGCGCATACCATGAGCCTTTCGGAAAAAGGATCACCGGTGCGAGGGGCTGGATGGCTTTCGCGATCTGCAGGAGATATGGCTGCGCGAATATGGAAAAGTCTTCTGGTGAAAGCGCGCCTGCCCAGGAGTCAAACACCTGTACGGTATCAGCACCGGCCACTACCTGCGCTTTGAGGTAGTTAATGGTAATATCAGTGATCTTCTGCAGGAGTTGATGTGCAACTTCTGGCTGGGTATATAGAAACTGTTTGGCCTTGTCCCAGGTTTTGCTGCCCTTGCCTTCCACCATGTAGCAAAGGATGGTCCATGGTGCGCCGGCAAAGCCGATCAGTGGAACCCGACCGTTCAATTCTTTTTTAGAAAGGGCGAGGGCATTCATTACATAGGCGAGCGACTCTTCAACGCCATCTGTTCGCAAAGCTTCAACCTCAGCTTTCCCCCTGACTACCTGCGGCAGCGACGGTCCTTTCCCTTCTTCCATCAGCACTTCAAGGCCCATGGCCTGAGGGATCACGAGAATGTCAGAGAAAATAATGGCAGCGTCTACACCTACCTGGTCCACGGGTTGTAAAGTAATCTCGCAAGCGAGTTCAGGAGTTTGCACGCGTGTGAAGAAGTCATATTTGTTGCGCAGTTTGATATAGTCTGGCAGATATCTGCCTGCCTGGCGCATCATCCATACGGGTGGGCGGGAAACGGGCTCCTGACGGAGTGCCTTTAATAAAAGGTCGTTTTGTAATGCATTCATGTTTTAGAATAATATGCGATGACCAGGTTTACAATGCTTTCTTGCGTGGGCTGTGGAGCGGTTCTAATCTGGCCTTTTGTAATTTGTCTGAGTTCGTTGGCTGTGGTTTCACCTATAGCAAAACAAACAGCGTGAGAGGGGAGATTGTTTTGCTCCAGGAAACTATTGATGCCACTGGGGCTGAAAAACATAATCCCATCGAAATGTTCTGTCACCTTTACCGGGGTACTAACGGTCTCGTATACCTGAATTTCCTGCAGGGAGATGTTTTCTTTTTTGAGGATCTCGGGCAATTCCTGCCTTCTAAGGTTTCCGCAGAAGAAGACAACCTGCTTTTCATCTTGTTTCGCCATATGCAACGCAAGGGATCTGGCATTGTTAGCCATTCCTGTGATGCGGATGCCTGGAAAGAGCTGCCGGCATTTTTCTGCGGTTCGTCCTTCCATAGTATAAGCGCCTTGGGGATTAGGTAATGACAATCCATGTTTCCTCACGAGGTGGTGAAGGGATTCAACCGCATGGTGACTGGTGAAAGCCCATGCGGCGTCATCGGGTATTTGACTAAGTAGCGCTACGGTTTCTGGTGTTTCTGCGCGGTTGATCCGTATGAACGGTTTCATCACCATGCGTATCCCCTGCACTGCTGCTTTGCCCGCCAGCAAGGGCTCCAGTTGTTTGGTGCATAGTATGTTAACCCTTGCCATTATTGTGGTTTTAATACCGTTTTGATCCAGGCCTTGTCTGATGCCAGGATCTGTTTTGCCATCTTCATCCCCAATTCTCTTGCTTCTTCCACGGGTACATTAGCGGAAACGGTTTCCATTTGACTACCGTCATGACTGGCGATGCTACCCGTGAATTGTAGCTGACCGTCTGTAATAGTAGCCAGCGCACTAACAGGCGATGAGCATCCGCCCTGAAGGGTACGTAAAAATGAACGCTCCAGGTAAGTGCACCATTCCGTATCCTTGTGATTGAGTTCATGCACCTTGTCAAAAGCCTGGTTGTCGCTGGACCTGCATACCACGGTGACAGCACCTTGCGCGGGCGCAGGCAACATCCAATCAAGATCAATTGTATTTGCCGGTCTTAGGCCGATCCTTTCCAGTCCAGCCGCGGCAAAAATCGCACCCTGCCAGTTGTTTTCGGCAAGCTTCCGGAGTCTGGTGTTCACATTTCCACGCAGCGAAACCATTTCATGATGCGGGTAGCGGTGGCGCCACTGGGCAATCCTGCGGATACTGCTGCTTGCAATGGTAGCTGGAACCCCATCGGACAAAAAACCGATATCATCTTTATATACGAGGATGTCTTTATAAGAAGCACGTTCCAGCACTGCGGCGTAGCGTATGCCTTTGGCAAGTACCACGGGAACGTCTTTCATGGAATGCACGGCAAGGTCAATCTTTTCTTCCAGCAGTGCAATATCCAGTGTTTTGGTGAAGATGCCCTGCACACCCATTTCATACAAGGGTGTGTGCAGATTGATATCGCCATCAGACTTGATCATCACTAATGTAGAATCAATGCCTCTTGCGGCAAGCAATTGCTGTACCCACGTGCTTTGCCAAATAGCCAGTTGACTGTCTCTGGTACCAATGCGAAGTGTTTGTGTCATTAACTGATGAACTGGTTTAAGGCCGAGATAAAGTGGCAGCCTTTTGCATCCTTAATATCCAGCTTTTTTGCGGTTTCCCGGATGACTTTATTGATTCTGAGGGATGCGGTTGTGTTGCAATTTCCAAGTTGTACCCTGATGTGCGGATGTTGCTGCAATTGGAAAAGGGTGGTCTTCAGGTCATTCAGCATTGGAGCATGCCTGCGGCGTTCACTCCATTCCTTGAATATTTCCAAATGTTTTTTTCTCTCCTCCTCCTCCTC
>REAQ01000059.1 GCA_004294195.1 Sphingobacteriales bacterium
AGCAAAGACAGCACTACAGGTGAACTGCATGTTCGTCATCGCGCTCATGAGAGCGAGGGCAAGCTTTACTATAAGGGTCAACTGGTAGCAGAGAAATCCCCGATCTAAATAATTAAAAAGTTAAGATTCAAAAGTCGTTAGCTGTTGGCCTCATGGTTAACAGTTAATGACTTTTTTATTTTTTGAGTTTTGACTTTTGAATTTTGCCTTACCTTGTATCCATGAAAATCGGTATCGACATGATGGGTGGCGATTATGCGCCACTGGAGGCTGTGAAAGGCATCCGTCTTCATCTGGAACAAAAGGAAAAACCTGCCCACCTGGTTCTCATTGGTGACGAAGCCCAGCTGAAACCATTGCTGGAGGAGCAACAGATCAATTCAGACACCTACACGATCGTTCACGCCAGCCAGGTGATCGATATGCATGAGCACCCCACCAAAGCACTGAAAGAGAAGCAGCAATCATCTATTGCCATCGGGTTTCATTTGTTGGCTTCGGGTAAAGTAGACGCATTCATCAGTGCCGGCAACACCGGTGCCATGATGGTGGGTTCTCTGTGTACCATCAAAGCCATTGAAGGGGTTCAACGCCCTACCATCGGCGCTTACCTGCCCCGTGAAAACGGTAAAATGGGTTGGCTGGTTGATGTGGGCATCAATGCAGACTGTAAGCCGGAGAATCTTTTGCAGTTCGGGATCCTCGGTTCCCTCTTTGTGAAATACGTCTGGAACGTTGACTCACCAAGGGTAGCGCTATTGAATATCGGTGAAGAAGAAGGCAAGGGTAATCTGCTGGTTCAGGCTGCTTATCCTCTGCTGAAAGAAAATGATAAGATCGAGTTTGTGGGCAACGTAGAAGGGCGTGATGTGTTTTTGGATAAGGCCGATGTGATCGTTTGTGAAGGCTTCACCGGAAATGTGATCCTCAAGCTCGCAGAAAGCATTTACGATATTGCCAAACGCCGAAACATTAAAGACGAATACTTCGATAAATTCCATTTTGAACAATACGGCGGTGTACCTGTTCTAGGCGTATCAAAGCCGGTGATCATCGGGCATGGCATCTCCGAAGGACCAGCATTTAATAACATGATCCTGATGGCTGAGAAAATGATTGAATCAGACCTGATGGAAAAGATCAAAGCAAGTTTCGCCGCATCTTAAATTTTACATTCGCTGAACAGGCCAAACATCACGGAAGCGTTGCAGGCCATTATTCCTGCAGAACGGATCAGAGCCCGGTTGATTGACCTGGTCTCGTTTGCGTCTGACGCTGGCTTTTATTCCCTGGTGCCCAAGGCCGTGGTGCAGCCCATTTCAGAAGACGAGATCGCAAAACTATTTGCATTCTCGCAATCTCATCGCATCCCACTGGTGTTCCGCACCGGCGGTACCAGCTTGTCTGGTCAAGCCATTACAGACGGCATCCTCGTTGATCTGAGCCAGCACTGGCAAAAGATCCGCGTGGAAAATGATGGTGCACATGTTCGGGTGCAACCCGGCATCACAGGCGCCATGGTGAATGCGCACCTCAAAAGATTTCATCGGAAGATAGGTCCTGACCCTTCCAGCATCAGCGCCGCAATGATGGGTGGGATCATGTCTAACAACGCAAGCGGCATGTGTTGCGGCGTGGCGATGAACGCCTACCATACGATGAGGCATGTCCGTTTCATGCTGCCATCGGGCCTTCAATTCAATACCGAAGATCCGGATGAACGGGAGAAATTTGTATCGATGTGCCCCCTGCTGGCCAAGGAGTTTGCTGACATCCGCGAAGAAATCCTTCAGGATCCTGCACTGTTACAGATGATCAGAAAGAAATACCTGACCAAGAACACGGTGGGATATTCGCTGAATGCATTCATTGATCATGAGCATCCATTAGACATCATGGCGCACCTGCTGATTGGTGCCGAGGGTACACTCGCGTTCATTGCTGAAGCCGTATTGGAAACTGTGCCTGATCATCCCTACAAATCTACCGCGCTTCTTTATTTTCCCGATATCTATGCAGCCTGCCAAGCCATTGCACCACTGACCGCTGCCGGAGCCATGATGGTTGAACTGATGGATCGGGCTTCTCTTCGTGCAGTGGAAGATCTGAAAGGCATGCCGGCGGTTGTGAAGACATTGCCTTCGGGTGCAGCTGCACTATTGATCGAGTTCCAGGAAAGTACACCCGAAGTACTAGCGGAACGGGTCTCTTATTTTACTGCGCACTCAGGAGCATTGCGTATGTTGAATGAACCGGAATTCACCACAGATCCTAAGGCCCAGGATTTTCTTTGGAAAGTGCGGAAAGGTTTGTTCCCTGCCGTGGGTGCTGTTCGGAAATCAGGAACCACGGTGGTTTTGGAAGACATTGCTTTTCCGGTATCCGTTCTTGGCGATGCCATTTTGGATCTTCAAGACTTGTTTGCAAAATATAAATACCACAACGCCATCATCTTCGGGCATGCCAAAGATGGAAATATTCATTTCGTTGTTACGCAGAGTTTCAATACACAAGAAGAGATCGATCGTTATGATGCCTTTCTCAAGGAAGTGGTGGAACTGACGGTCAATAAACATGGCGGTACCTTGAAAGCAGAACATGGCACGGGCCGTAATATGGCGCCTTTTGTGGAAACGGAATGGGGTGGCGATGCTTATCTTATTATGCAACGGATCAAGCAAGCCCTGGATCCTCACAACCTGCTCAATCCCGGCGTCATCATCAATCCGGATGCAGACGCGCATATCCGAAACCTCAAGGCCCTGCCTACCGTGGAAGAAGAAGTGGACCGATGTATAGAATGTGGGTATTGCGAACACAAATGCCCGAGCAGGGACATCACGGCAACGCCCAGACGAAGAATTGTGATCCGCCGTGTACTGGAAGACATGAAGGCAAAAGGTAATCGGGAAGATTATCAAACCCTCGTACAACAATACCAATATGAGGGCCTGGATACCTGCGCGGTGGATGGGCTTTGTGCGACCGCCTGTCCGGTTGACATCAACACGGGTGACCTGGTTAAAAGGCTTCGCCGCGAGAACCACTCTCCTTCTCAAAATAGGATGGCCGTATGGGTAGCCAATCATTTTGGAACCACCATGAATCTGGTTCGTTTTGCATTGGGCACCGGGCACATGATGAATAGTGTATTCGGAAAGCACACCATGAACAAGATCACCAAAGGCATACGGCGACTGGTGCCTGTTGTACCGGAGTGGACTCCCCAGATCCCTGCACCGCCCGTGCTTTCGGTGTTAAGGCAAACTGCTCCGCCGGATCCATCCATTGTATACTTTCCTTCCTGCATCAGCAGGATGATGGGAACCTATCAGGGAAGTGAAAAGAATATTATTGAAACGTTTTACAGTGTATGTACAAAGGCAGGGATCGCTGTGCGTACACTAGAGCAAGTGAACCAGGCCTGCTGCAGCCAGATCTTTGGGTCAAAAGGTTTTGCCGAAGCACAAAAACTACAGGCACGTCGCACTGTTGATGATCTTTGGATCAGCAGTCAGCAAGGTGTATTACCCATTGTCATTGATGTTAGCTCCTGTGCATATACACTCCATCAGCTGAGGCCGATATTGGACGATGACAGGAAGCAAAAATTCGACCGACTGAAGATTCTGGATGCGGTGGAATTCCTCCATGATATGGCCCTGCCCAAGCTATCTGTTATGCCCTTAGAGAAACATGTGGTACTACATCCGGTTTGCGCATTAGAAAAGATGCATACGCAGGATAAATTCATCGACCTTGCCAAAAAACTCGCGAAACAGGTAACCATACCTATGCATGCGGGCTGTTGCGGTATGGCCGGAGATCGGGGATTCTTGTTTCCTGAACTGACACACAGCGCCACGGTAGCAGAAGCCAATGAAGTAAAACAGATTGCTTGTGATGGCCACTACTCCTCCACTTCCACTTGTGAAATGGCGATGTCTGCTGCAACAGAGAAGAATTATCTTTCGATCCTTTACCTTGTTGATGCCTCTAGCGCACAGCCCTGATCAGGCCCTTGCGCAGGTAAGGGGCAGAGATCATTTTGTCGTGGAAAAAAATCATGAATCGCTTTGCCGGAGTAACTGAAAATCCATGGGAAATAAAATAATCCGTAAACTCCTTCTCGTCCTCTTGACGATGATAAGTACAGAAAGCGAGTTTCATTGGCTTTTTACTGGTAATGGTCTTCATTAAGCC
>REAQ01000386.1 GCA_004294195.1 Sphingobacteriales bacterium
GCTGCACGGGTATATTTTTCTTCCACATAGATCTTCATCGGTGCTGCATAATAGGGACCGATTGGACTTAAAATAATCAAAAATTTATAGGATTCCGAAGGCTTCACGCCAATCACAGCATCGGATGAAAACATAAATGGTCTGATGTATAATGCTGAGCCTGCTTGTGGTGGAATCCAAGCTTTTTCCATATCTACTATGGTATGTATAGCCTGTAAAAATAAATCTTCCGGCACTTCTGGCATACTCATACGTACTGCAGATTTATTGAGTCTTACAGCATGCATCTCAGGTCTAAACAACAATGCAGTACCTGCTGCCGACTATGCAGTTCCCGCTCCTACCCTGGGAGTTTCCGCTCCACCCCATGGAGTTCCCTCACCATCTATTCCTGCTGCCGCACATCGCGTCTCTTTCTCTCCTCCTGCTCTTGCTGGTGGACCTACACCTGAAATCCCTGGCCTACCTCTTCCACCTGTTCCTCCACCCATTCCTCACTCCAACTCTGCTGCTCCTGTTGAATTGTGGCAGGCCCTAACCGATCGTCTCACTGCCCCAGCAATTTCATCTCGTTCCTCTGTTCGACGGTATGAGTTGCGTGAGTTGGAATATCTTTTTGCTCGCTCTGGTATTGTACAATTGGATGGTACCTATGCTGGCTTGGACGCAAAAGATTTGCCAGACTTTTTCCATGATCTTGCTGCAGAGCGGGGAGACAAGGCCAATACACGAAGTTTTGTTGAGCAGTATCGTGTCTTGCATTATCCTCTGAATGCCGTGCAATATGAATTTCTCTTCAGTACTCAATTGATCAAAGACCTTAAATCTCTTTCCTTTGGTGGTGAAGACAACATTTTTTTGTATGCAAGCCGTCACCGCGGTCTTTCCATTTTTTCCTTGGCTCCCATCAGTGAATCAAACTTGTCCATGAGCATGGACCTTCTCCAGCCCATGCTTCAATATGAACTTGCCGAGTCAAACCATGGCCCAGCTGAAGCTTTGGAAATGGCCAAATTGTCTTCCGCTTGGGGCAGCTTCCCCGGTGGTCAGCCTGAAACTCTCTTGTGGGTTGATCACATTG
>REAQ01000387.1 GCA_004294195.1 Sphingobacteriales bacterium
GTGCTGTCACGGCGCCGGCCTTTGACGCTTTGCTGCACCGTCACCTGCTCGCGTTCGTCAATCTTCCAGATCAATGGCATGAAATAACCGGCTATATCAAAATTACCCCGGACAACATCATAAAAATCCTAAATCCTAATCCGGAATTTGGACAAAATGTAATGACTTCACTTCCGATGATCGTAGCGGAAGAATTAGATGTGGATTGGGAAAAAGTACAGGTAGAAATGGGGCCACACGACAATGTGAAACTCGGGCCTCAATTTACCGGTGGAAGCAATTCAGTCAGGATGTATTGGAAACCTCTGCGTGAGGCAGGCGCGGCCGCTCGTCAAATGTTGAGAGATGCCGCAGCACAAACGTGGAGTGTACCGGTGGAGGAAGTGACAACAAAAGCCGGGATGCTCTATCATGCAAAAAGCGGTAAGTCAGGAACGTATGGCGACTTTGCATCGAAGGCTGCCGCTAATCCCATACCCAAAGGAGTAAAGCTAAAAGATATAAAGAGTTTCAACGTTGTAGGAAACTCAAGCAAGAATGTAGAAGGGTTGAAAATCGTTACCGGAAAACCACTTTTTGCCCTGGACCTTTCCTATGAAGGAATGTTGGTTGCCATGATTGAACATCCACCTGCTTTCGGCAAGAAACTTAAATCTTTTGATGCCTCTGAAACCTTGAAGATGCCAGGAATCAAAGATGTATTTACACTGAAATTGTATGAAGATGGTTTCGAGCAAGCTGGTTTCGATACCCGGACATTTAATGATTTGCTGGTAGTGGTGGGCAATACTACGTGGGAAGTTATGAACGCCCGTAAAAAACTTAAAGCAACGTGGGAACCGATCAGCGAAACGAAAGATGTCATTGGAGGTTTTCGTGGTAAAACTGAGGTTGTTATTCCAGCGGGGCTTGAAAGTACCAGTACGCAGTTGGAAAAAATGGCCGAATCCGCTAAAAAGCCTGCACAACAATTGCGCAAAGATGGCGATCCTGAAACGGCATTCGCTAATGCGGCTCAAATTATAGAACGCACATACACGGCTCCCTTCCTGGCGCACAACTGTATGGAGCCTTTGAATT
>REAQ01000060.1 GCA_004294195.1 Sphingobacteriales bacterium
AATCATACCAGCCCGTTATCTCATCGTTGCCAGAACTGCCATCCAGAATCCGTTGGGGATCCACATGTGCGGGCCTGATTGGCAGTTTGCCAGCGGCCCACCAACCGATGTTTCCTTTCACATCGGCCCACATAAAATTTAAACCAGGCGATGTGAGTGGCGCCACTGCATTTGCTGCATCCTTCACATCCTTTGCAATGGTCATGTTGTAAAACACTTGCGGATGCCGGTTGGCAAACTGATGATAGATCCACCAGAAGGCAATCGGTTCCTTAATATGATCAATATCTTCAAAAGCACCATTCAGGATATAGCCATGTCTGCTTTTCTTTACTTCCAACACCTCATCAGGCTTGCCATTTATTTTGATAATCTCTTTCCTGATCTGCAATGCCTCCCAATGGTCTTTATACCAAACCTGGTTGGCGTCTTGTGGGTTTACTTTTTCGCGATACAGATCTGCATCGTCATTTTCAAACATCGTGAGGCCCCAGGCGCCATGCGCGGTATGACCCAGCGCTGGCAGCGCTACACCAGCTACGAAATTTCCATAGACGCTATACCCCGGACATTCAAGATAGGCCTCATACCACACAGAGGGTTGTGCATAGGCCATATGCGTATCATTCGATAAAATGGGTTTACCGGATTTTGTTTTTTGGCCAGACAATACCCAGCCATTGGAACCATGAAAACTTGGATGGGGTAGGGTGGTGGAGAGTTGTTCAATTTGTTGCGTCATCATCGCCAATACTTTCATCGCACTGTCTGTATTGCGTTTCTCACCCGCCTGCACCGGGATCCGGTGATTGCTATCCGGCCATTGCTGCATCACATCATGATAGTATTGTGGCCCGAGTGCGTCATAGATATAGCTGGCAATGGTCTCTGTTTTAAACGTGCCGACAAAAGTGTATCCCATGTATCCAGTGACCACCAACATATCTTCCATAGTGAAATGTTGTTTGGGTATTCCGGCCAGTGTGAATTCGATCGGTGTTTTGCCCTGATCCAGATACTGGTTCACGCCCCGCAGATATGCCTTAGCTGCTTTGACATACGGAAGGGTGCTGTCTTGATAGAGTGAATCGATGGACATACGCGCATGTTCGCGCAGGCTGAGGGTGCGGAAGAATTTATCCGTGGGCAATGCTTTTTCTCCAAAAACTTCAGAAAGTCTGCCATCAGCCAACCGCCGTAGGATCTCCATCTGGAAAAGCCTGTCCCTGGCATGAACATATCCAAAGGCCTGGAAAAGATCGTCCTGATTGCTTGCATAAATGTGAGGGATACCATAGTTATCGTACAATACCTCAACCTTGTCTTTGAGTCCTTTGAGGGTCAGCTCATCGTTCAGACTTGTCTGTAAATACTGTAGGTAAATAAAGACCGCTATGGCCGCAATCAAAAGGAGCGCTACAAGACCCAAAAGGATTTTCCGTATATATCGCATAACAATGGCAAGGTTGATGTTTCAGCAATGTAGTAAATCATTAACTTGACGCCAATATTTGATACATGCGACACGCGTTTTATTTGCTTTCTTTCTTGTTGATTTCTGCTGTACAAGGGCAGCAGAAGACGAATCCCGACGAGATCAGGGATAAAATGAAGTGGTATGAAAATGCAAAACTGGGCATATTTATCCATTGGGGTATTTATGCAGTGAATAGCACCGATGAAAGCTGGGCCTTTTTTAACAGAAAGATCAGTTGGACAGAATACATGCAACAAGCTAAGGGATTTACAGCCTCCCGATATGACCCAGAAGAGTGGGCAGAGCTGATCCAGTATTCGGGCGCAGGTTACGCCGTGATCACCACCAAGCACCATGATGGTGTGGCATTGTGGAACACGAAAGCGAAGCATTATGATGTGGTGGACAACACACCCGCGAAGCGCGATCTGCTCGCACCTTTTTATTCGGCTATACGTAAACGTGGGATCAAGGCCGGTGCTTATTTTTCTTTGATTGACTGGAGCCATCCTGATTATCCCGCTATTACAAGAGATAGTGTAAGGTATCAGATCTCAAATGATTATGAGCGTTGGCAGCGATTCCGGAATTTCATGCACGGGCAGTTGAAAGAAGTCAATGATCTATACAAACCTGATCTCTGGTGGTTCGATGGGGATTGGGAACACAGTGCCGAAGAATGGGAATCCATGCGCATCCGCACGGAAATACTAAGGGTAAATCCGTTGTCTGTCCTCAACGGCAGACTGGCAGGCTGGGGTGACTATGAAACACCCGAGCAGAATATTCCGGTGAGCCAGCCCAAATATCCATGGTGGGAACTATGTATGACCACTAACGACAATTGGGGGTATAAAGTGACGGATACCAATTGGAAAACACCTTTTGAGATCATCAGTATTTTTGCTGATGTGGTCAGCAATGGGGGTAATCTGTTATTGGACATCGGACCAAAAGAAGACGGAACGATTCCTGCCGAACAAGTGAATATCCTGAGAGAACTGGGCGACTGGAACAAGGCTAACCGCGAAGCCATTTTTGGCAGCAGGGCGGGAATACCCAAAGGGCATTTTTTTGGCCCCACCACACTTTCCGCTGATTCAACAAAGCTTTATCTTTTTGTATCTGGTAATTCCGAGGGCCCTTTGTTGGTCAAGGGACTTACCAACAAGATAAAATCTATCAGGGTGCTTGGAAACAACAGTGCGTTAACGCATAAAGTAGTTGGGAAGATATCCTGGAGTCCCGTGCCTGGTCTGGTATTTATAAACCTTCCAAGGCCTGTTCAAACTAAATATATAACTGTACTGGAGTTGAGTTTGGAAGGACCGATTAAACTATACAGCGGACAGGGCGGATTCTGAAGAATACTTTTACACAGGGTAAGTGAAAACCTTGTCCATGGGTTTCCATTTCCAGGGATCATTAGGGTCTTCCCATGGCAGCGCTTGTTGATACTTGCCCATCAATTTTTCCCAATCCTGCACCTTGGGATTCGCCAAATCCAATGTTGATTTTTTCTCGAAACTGAAGTCGTCTGAAGTGTCAATGATCATGAACATACGGGAGCGTAGGCGATAGATCTCCATGGATTCAATGCCACTGTCTGTTAGGCTTTGCAGGATTTCAGGCCATACCTGTTTATGATAATCCTCATATGCCTGGATTAACGCAGGGTCATCTTTGAGGTCAACGGTCAGGCAATATCTTTTCATGCGTTAGTGTCTGCTTTGTAACCCTTAACACCGTACCAAAGCACAAAGAAGAAACAAATTAGTGGAACGATGTATGCGGTCTGTGTTGAGTAATTGTCAGCGATCCATCCCATCACAAAAGGCATGATGGCTCCCCCGGATATAGACATGATAATAAAGGATCCGCCCGTCTTGGTATAGCTACCGAGGTTCTTTACGCCCAATGCAAAAATAGTGGGGAACATAATGGATTCAAAGAACAGGATGGCCATCAGGGAATAGATCGATAGCATGCCAGGAAGAAAAACCACCACCATACACAAGAGAATGATAATACCTGCATAGATCGCGAGCAAACGCTGTGGTGCGTATTTGCGCAGCAACGCAGTACCTGTGAATCTTCCTATTGTGAACAACAACTGCGCAATAGAAAACAAATAGGCAGCCTGCTCATTGGAGATCGGCTTATCCAGCTTCTTCTCTGTGCAGTAATTGATGAATAATGCAGCAATGCCCACCTGTGCGGCTACATAAAAAAACTGCGTGACGGCTGCACCCACAAAATGTTTATGCTGGAATAGTTTCTTACCCTCATGACTTTTGACGTCTGTCACCAGTTCTTCCTCCTTAATCTCGGGCATCTGGCTCCGGTAGATCAGGTAAGCCACCAACAATACAATAGCTGCGATGCCCACATACACGATCTTGACGGAACCCAATGCATCTCCCGCTCTACTTCCAAAAAAAAGTGCGCCGCCAATGGCCGGGCCAATAATGGTACCCACGCCGTTGAAACTCTGTGCGAGGTTGATCCGGAAGGCTGAAGTCTGAGGCTCACCCAACACGGTGACATATGGATTTGCGGCAGTTTCCAAAAAAGTTAGTCCGGATGCAAGAATGAAAAAGGAAAAGAGAAATAATGGAAAACTAGCTAATTCCGCAGATGGATAACACAAGAGCGCACCTGCAGAAAAAAGGAAGAGGCCAAAGAGGATACCCTTTTTGT
>REAQ01000061.1 GCA_004294195.1 Sphingobacteriales bacterium
GTCACTTCTTCCGGTTTGCCAGCCAATTGGTCATCGATCACTTCCCTGAACTTGCCATTGATAAACTCTTCTTTCAAAGAATATGTCCCAGGCAGGCGCAGATTGGCCTTGGGTGAAAAGATCACCAATGGTTTCCTAAATGGCCATGTCAACTGCCTGCGCAATAAATGGAAGAAGTTGGCAGCGGTAGACACGTTGGCCACCACCATATTCAACTCTGCACATAGTTGCAGGAATCTTTCCATCCGCGCACTGCTGTGTTCAGGACCTTGACCTTCGTAACCATGTGGTAACAACATCACCACACCATTCATCCTATTCCATTTCTGCTCGGCAGAAGCGATAAACTGATCAATGATGGTTTGTGCACCGTTGCAGAAATCACCGAACTGTGCTTCCCAAATGACCAACGCATTAGGGTTTGCCAACGAATAACCGTATTCAAAACCCAACACTGCATATTCACTCAACAGGGAATTGTAGATTCTGAATTGACCCGTTGCACCAGGGATCTCACTCAGCCTGCTGAACGCTTTGTCTGAGTCCTCATCGCGCAGCACCGCGTGACGATGGGAGAAGGTTCCGCGTTTCACATCCTGACCACTCATGCGTACATCTTTGCCTTCCATCAAAAGCGTACCATAAGCCATCAATTCACCCGTTGCCCAATCGAGCTTCTGCTCTTCCTGGTACAACTTCACTTTATCCTGAATCAACTTCTCCACTTTACGTAGCGGCTTGAAACCTTCCGGCCATTTCATTAGTGCGTCAAACACTTTTTGAAAATCGGCTTCGCTGACTGCGGTATTAAAGCTCGTTTCAAAATCTGCTTCGGTGGCTTTGCGCAAACTCTTCCAGGCCAGTTCTGGTCCCTGGTAGTGATAAGGCAAAGGATTCTGCTTCACTTCATCCTGACGCTCTTGCAGATCACCCCAGAATTTCTTCTCCATTTCCTTGGCGAGATCTTTGGCATCAGGTTCTCCATTCTCCAACAGGAAGGTGGTATACACTTCCCGTGGATTTTGGTGTTTATCAATGAGTTCATAAAGGTGTGGCTGCGTGAACTTGGGATCATCACCTTCATTGTGACCGTGCTTACGGTAGCACACCATATCAATGAACACATCGGAATTAAACTCTTGTCTGAACCTGGTGGCGATCTCCACACATTTCACCACAGCTTCAGGATCATCGCCATTGATATGCATCACCGGTGCCTGCACCATCGCCGCGAGGGATGTACAATAATCCGATGAACGCGCGTCATCAAAATCTGTTGTGAAACCGATCTGGTTGTTGATCACAAAATGTATGGTGCCGCCAGTGTAGTAGCCCTCGAGCTTACTCATCTGCAGCACTTCATATACAATACCCTGACCCGCAACAGAAGCATCCCCATGGATGAGGATGGGCAGGATGTCATCGAAATTACTTTCGAACATCACATCAGCCTTGGCCCTGGAAAAGCCCACTACTACAGGGTCAACAGCCTCCAGATGTGAGGGGTTGGGCATTAGTTTAAGGTGAATGGTCTTTCCGTCTGGTGTTTCCAGTTCAGAACCATAACCCATATGGTATTTTACGTCGCCGGAACCCATGGTCTGGTCCGGGATCGCCGTGCCTTCAAACTCGGAAAAGATCTGCTCATAGGTCTTACCCATGATATTGGCCAACACATTCAGCCTGCCCCGATGCGCCATCCCAATCACCACTTCCTTGACGCCTAAATTGGCGGAGGTATTGATAATTGCATCAAGTGCTGCAATCGTGGTCTCTCCTCCTTCAAGGGAAAACCGTTTTTGGCCGATGTATTTGGTGTGCAGGAATTTCTCAAAAATGACGCCCTGGTTTAGTTTCTCCAGGATGCGCTTTTTCTTGTTCAGGGAAATCGGTTGAAGGAATTCCTTTTCCATGGCATTGGTCAGGAAATCCACCTTCTTCTGGTCAGAAATATATTTGAACTCGATACCCACATGGCCCGCATAGCAGCGCTTCAGGAAGGCAAGGATGTCCTTAAGTTTTGCATTTCCCAGACCTATCAGATTGCCGGCGTAGAACCCCGTATCCATATCCTCTTCGCTAAGGCCGAAAAAGCCCAGGTCAAGGTTGGCGCCGCGGTCTTTCCGCTTCCGGATTGGGTTGGTATCGGCAATAAGATGGCCCTTGTTCCGGTAACCCAGGATCAGGCGGTAAACGCCGAGCTCCTTGGCAAGGTTTGAGGGTGAGGCCTGAGGGTGAGGCGTGGATTGCGCGCCGGTAGTGGCTTGGAGGCCGTTGTTTACTGCAAAATCAAACCCTTCAAAAAACTTCCTGATATCTGGGTCTACAGTGTTGGGATCAGTGGCAAATTCCCTGTACAATCCCTCAATATAGGAAGGGTGGGAATTGGTGATGAACGAAAAATCTTTCATGGAGAGCAAATATCGTAAAAAGGCGCTATTTCCCCGCATGGAAAGGGAGAAGATAAAGGGAGAAGTTGGAAGAAAAATAGCAGTTTTAACGAATTTTCGACTTTTTCCTTTTTAGTTTTGAATTTTCTTCCTACTTTTGCCGTCCAATTTTAGTTAGAGTTATGGCAAATCATCAAGCAACAAAGAAAGACGTCCGCCAATCCGCTAAGCGCCGGGACAGGAACCGTTATTATGGTAAAACCACCCGTAACGCCATTCGCGACCTTAAAGCCCTGAACGGCAAGGAAGCTGCGGACAAACTGCCTGATGTGATTAGCCAGGTGGATAAACTCGCAAAGCGTGGTGTTATTCACAAGAATAAGGCCAATAACATTAAGAGCAAGTTGGCCCGTGCCGCTAAAAAAGCTTAATTAACCTTTCCAAACCGGAATGGTCACTATATTAGAGCTCTCCTTTCGGAGGGCTTTTTTTATTTTCTTATGAAATCAACACTTACCATTGTAGCGGTCATCTTTTTGTCGTTCTCCGGGTACTGCCAAACAGATACAATCATGAGATATCTGACAAGCGACCTGGAGGAAGCTTCAAAAAAAGAAGACGTCTACTACGAGGTCATAACCATAACCTCTAAAACACCTGACGGTCATTATTTGGTGCAGGACTTCTTCGCCGAGACGGGAAAGAAAATCCAACAACTGTATCTGGACGGAAACGATTCCTCTATCAAGATTGGTCCGTACATCAGCTACCATCTAAACGGTGCGATACGTACAAGGGGAAGTTATGTAAAAGGAAAAAAAATCGGTTTATGGACCTCATGGTATGAAAGTAAGGCTGTATCTGACTCCTGCTTTTATAACGATCACGGAAATATTCAAGGTCTGGCCAAGAGATGGTGGGAATCCGGCGCTACCATGGACTCTGCCAATTACCACCCGGATAGTAACGGTCATGCATACACGTGGACGTATTTTCCCGATAGTAAGCTTTCTGGCGAAGGCGTTAGGATCAATTTAGCTGATGATGGCAACTGGACATTTTATTATCCTTCCGGCAAAATTTCAGCCAAAGAAGTCTATGTAAACGGAAAATGGATTTCAATGCAATGTTTCAATGAAGATGGCAGCGCTACCGCTGGTAAATGTGAACCGGAAATAGACGCTGATTTTCCCGGCGGCAACGAAGCCTGGCAAAAATATATTGTCAATGGCGTGGCGAGACGGATTGAAGCAATGAGCAAAGAGAATGCTACAGGTAAAGCTGTAGTCTTGTTTATAGTGGACAAAGATGGAAAGATCACGGAAGTCAAGATAGACAAGAGTTCCGGAACCGCATTGGACAAATATGCCATTGACATCATCAAAAAAGCGCCCAAATGGATCCCTGCCAAACAACATAACCGTTTCGTAAAAGCATATCGAAAACAGCCCGTAACATTCACCCTGGAGGAACAATGAGAGTCGTCATCATATTCATATCATTATTGGTCACAGTTGCCGCTTCTGCGCAACGCAAAAACAAGGATACCCTCGTGCGTTTCTTCAATGGCAATCTTGAAGTCACTACAAAAAAACAAGCGGTGTTTGCGGGCGTCATCGTGCGTGATCTGGTTGGCTGGAATTGCCTGATCTACGATGATTCCATGCGTATCATCGTAAGAGGAAAATATGCCGATGAAGATTGTAAAGTAAAAGAGGGTTGGTTCATGTACTACTATGCCGATGGGAAACGTGCTTCCGGCGGTAGGTA
>REAQ01000062.1 GCA_004294195.1 Sphingobacteriales bacterium
ATTCTACTCCCTGAATAAGGAATTTGATCCATATGAAGTGACGCTGGATGAAGTCACGCCGATGATCGTTGAAAAGCGTCAGGCTAAATCAGAGCGGACCGTGAAAGTCTTCGAAAAGGAAAAGATCCAGTTGCTAAAAGGGCCATATGGTATCTACATTAAGAAAGGTCTTCGCAACTTCCCCATTCCCAAAGAGCAACAGGAGAAAGCAGTTGATCTAACGATTGAGGAAGTGAAAAAGATGATTGATGATGCAATAGCCAATCCGCCAAAAAGGAAAATTCCTAAGAAAAAGAAAGGCTAAATGCTAGTAGCTAATAGCTATTAGCTACTAGCTAATGATACTGCCGCATTACCGCATTTCCACATTATCACGGCCATTGTGGATAATTACATTCTTGCCCGCCGCTTCTTTCCTCCGATATTTATTTTGGAATTGGTTAACAATAAATTAACCCCTCCAAACGTCATATCTAAGAAGGATATGTAAACCCCTGACCACCTTATGGAAGAGAACAAGGAAATATCGGCCCTCCTTCACCTGATCGACGACCCCGATGAGGAAGTGTTCTCGACGGTGAGTGAAAGGATCGTTTTATTAGGCAAGGAGATCATTCCCAACCTTGAGAACCTCTGGGAAAATACACCCGCAGAAGAGGTTCAGGAAAGGATCGAACTATTGATCCACCGGCTCCACTACGAAGAATTGCAGCTGGACTTCAGGGAATGGCACCGCAAAGAATCACCAGATCTGCTTGACGGAGCCCTGTTGGTATCCCGGTATAAGTTTCCGGATCTCCAGACATCTTCAGTAATATCTGAAATTGAAAAATTCAGGCGCAACATCTGGCTAGAGCTCAATAGCTACCTAACTGCACTGGAGCAGGTGAATGTGGTGAATAAGATCCTCTACTCCTATCATAAGTTAAAGGGTGTTGAAATTTCATACACCCACCAGGAAGAGTTCTTGTTGAATAAAGTGGTTGAAACCAGACGCGGCAATTCCATCACCAATGGGATTCTCTACCAATACCTTTGCCAGATGCTGGACATCCCGGTGAAAGTGGTGAATATTCCGAGGCAGTATATACTGGCTTACTATGACAACTCACCAGACTATTTCCGGACCACTACACCGGAACATAAAATTCATTTCTTTATCGATCCTATGACGGGTCAGGTGTATACACAAAAAGATGTAGATAACTATTTTACGCGTATCAATGTAACGCCCACAGCGTCTCATTTCAAACCCATGAACACACGCAAGATCGTTCACTTCCTCCTGAATGAATATGCAAAGTGCTTTGATGACGCACCGAATGCGTATAAGAAGGAAGAGCTGGTGCGGTTGAGTGATATACTTGTAGCTTAGTGTGAGTGTTGAGGGCGAGTGTTTAGACTAAACCCTCCCCTTAACACTCACACTAAAACCTCACCCTAGAATTTCCGGTATTGTCTCTTCACAAACGCATTCGCCTCTTCAAAATTCGTAATGCGCATATTCTTACCGTCCCACAAGAGTTTCTTACGACCTGGATAGCTATATCCCCCATCGGCTTTCATTTTACGGAAAGCATAACTGCGGGTGGCAAGATTACCCATCAATACCGTTTCGGTTAATGGACCCGCCATCGAGAACGGAGAACTTGTATATGCACCCCAACCTTTTTTACAGGCAGCGGTCCATTGGGCCTGGTGCCCATCCCATCCACCAGGGACGAAAGGCCTGTCGGGCTTGGGAAAAGGATTTCCCTGCATTTTGCTCTTTGGTAATAAGGTTGGATTACGGCCAAACAAACCGGCCAGCAGTTTGCCCTTGGTCCCTTCCATCAGGATACCCCCATCGATCTCACCCATCTCATCATCGGGTCCCAATTCTTCCGGACGCTTGGGTTGGATACCCCCATCGTACCAAATTACTTCCACGGGTTTCATGTTGCCGCGGGCAGGGAATTGAATATGAATCTTGGATGCAGTGGGGCCGCTGTCAGAATAATCTGCTTCCTGGAAGAAGCCAGACCATACGCCGGCCACGCTACATTCCACACTAACGGGATAGCCTAACCGAAGTGCGCGGAAAGGCACGTCCATGAAATGGCAGCCCATATCACCCAGCGCACCTGTTCCGAAATCCCACCAGCCGCGCCAGATCGCTGGCAGATAGCCATTGTTGAATTCCCTGTAAGGAGCGGTGCCGAGCCAAAGGTTCCAATCCAGTTCTTTGGGTACAGCATCCACATTTTTGGGACGCATGATTCCCTGTGGCCAAACGGGCCGGTTGGTCCATACATGAACCGTCTGTATATCACCCAGCATGCCTTTCTGCACGGCCGTTTCAATTATGCGGGTATCGTTGCCACTGCTTCCCTGGTTACCCATTTGCGTAACCACCTTGTATTTTTGTTCTGCCTCGGTAAGCCATCTTGCCTCAGCGATATCGTGTGTGAGCGGTTTTTCTGTATACACATGCTTACCTAATTCCATGGCGGCGATGGTTTGCACATAGTGCATATGATCCGGAGTGGTAACCATGACGGCATCTATGGACGACTTCTCCTTATCGAGCATCTCCCGATAGTCCTTGTAGTATTTTGCCTGGGGAAACTTTTTGCGCATGGTAGCCGATTGCCTGTCGTCTACATCACAGAGGACAGCAATATTGTCTGCACCATTATTCCAGGCCTGGGTAATATTGAACTCGGCCTTACCGCCTGCGCCAATGGCCGCGATATTGAGTTTGTCGGAGGGCGGGATAAATCCTTTTCCGAGCACATGACGGGGTACGATGGTGAAACCTGCCGCGGAAATGCTGGCATATTTCAGGAAATTGCGACGGGTAGTCATATTGGGAATTTTCGGTAAGTTAAATAAAATGAATATTCATGGAGTTGATCAGTTGGGAACAATTTGAAAAGGTTGAGGTCAGAACCGGCACCATCATCGATGCACAACCTTTTCCCAAAGCGAAAAAGCCGGCTTATCAGCTGACCATTGACTTCGGGCCCATCGGCATCAAAAAATCATCCGCGCAGATTACGGTTCACTATGCATTGGACACCTTGATCGGCCGCCAGATCATTGCGGTGGTGAATTTTCCACCGCGGCAGATCGCTAATTTTTTCAGTGAGTGCCTGGTGCTGGGGGTTTATGATAGTAATGGCGATGTGGTGTTGCTGAGGCCGGACAATGCAGTTGACAATGGATGCAGGATGGGCTGATGGCTTATCTTTATCAAGTGATTCTATCGGCATCTACATATCCCTCACCAGTAGGCAGTTTATACCTGTTGGCAAACGATCATTACCTTTTGCAGTTGCTTTTTACAGCACCGCCGGATCAAAACGGAGTTGTACAACGGGAAAATTACATTATCCGTCAGGCAAAGCAGGAATTGGCTGATTATTTCGATGGAACGCTCACCGTGTTCCAGACCCCCTTGCAGTTTGAGGGTACTGACTTCAGGATGCGGGTTTGGCAACAGCTGCAGAAGATACCATTCGGCAATACAATTTCATACTTGACGCTTGCAAAAAAACTGGGTGATTCCAAATGTATTCGTGCAGCCGGTTCGGCAAATGGCCGCAACCCAATAGCCATTATCGTGCCTTGTCATCGCGTCATTGGAAACCATGGCAGCCTGGTGGGCTATGCCGGTGAACTTTGGCGTAAAAGATGGCTGCTTGAACATGAAGCGAGAGTTGCACATGGAATCCAAACATTATTTGAATAAACTCACAAGTTTTTAATGAAGAAGGCATCTATTTCTCGATAGTTCAGCCTTGATTCGTAGATAAGATTTATTTTCACGTTCCATGAAGAAGCGCATTGTTTTCATAGCCGCACTGGCCCTCCTGACCTTGTTTTCCTGTAAGAGTAAGAAAGATGCTGCCCCACCGCCCGGACAGGGATCTGGTGCTCCTGCACCAGTCATCAGCGTGGAAGGTCTGGTTATCAAAACCAGTTCCATCAACGAGATAGTGGAAGCATCCGGCACCATCCTGGCGAATGAAGCCACCGAGATCAGGCCGGAGATTTCAGGAAGGATCACTCAGCTGAACATCCGTGAAGGTGCCGTAGTTCCCAAAGGCAGTCTGCTCGTTAAAATATATGACGGTGATCTCCA
>REAQ01000063.1 GCA_004294195.1 Sphingobacteriales bacterium
CTTGCCGGCTATTACCGGAACATTAATGGTAACGATCATCGCCGCATTGTTCTCCATTCCCTTCGGTATTTGTTGTGCCATATACCTGAATGAATATGCGAGTGTTTCTCGCACTACTGACTGGATCAGGGCGTCTATAAGAAATCTTGCGGGAATACCCTCTATTATTTATGGCCTTTTTGGTTTAGCTCTTTTTGTGCAATTGATGCGTTTTGGAACTTCAGCACTTGCCGCTGGGCTTACATTGGGTTTATTGTCGCTTCCATATATCATAACTACAACGGAAGAGGCTTTAAAAAGGGTACCCAACGCATTGCGCGAAGCAACATTAGCCTTAGGAGCCACGCAGTACGAATCTATACGGGACTTCATTATTCCAACCGCTATGCCAGGGATCATCACAGGTGTCATCCTGACCATTTCAAGGGTAGCGGGAGAAACTGCGCCGATATTATTCACTGGTGCAGTTTTTTACATCACCGGTGTTCCTACCGGAATCAACCAGGAATTCATGGCTTTGCCCTATCACCTTTATATGCTATCTACCCAACACCAGGATATTGAGAAAGTAAGGCCATTGGCATATGGCACAGTCACGATACTGATCTTGTTAGTGATATCGCTGAACCTGATCGCATTCATCATTCGAAATAAATACAGGCAATATGGAAAATAGTGAGGTAAAGCTATCCACTGAAAATCTTTGTATCCAATTTGGAAATAAAGTCACCATTAAAAACATCAACATCTACTTCCCGGAAAAAAATATCACTGCGTTGATAGGACCGTCAGGATGTGGAAAAACAACACTTCTGCGAAGCTTCAACAGGATGCACGATCTTGTTCCCGAGGCGAAGGTCTCCGGGCGGGTCCTAATGGATGGCATGAATCTCTACGATTCAAGCTTACCCGTGACATCAGTACGACGACGAATTGGAATGGTGTTCCAGAAACCAAATCCATTCCCTGCTTCTATCTACGATAATATCGCTTACGGGCTAAAGATCAACGGGACCCACAAATCAGAACTTGCAGGCATGATTGAGCAATCACTGAAAGAAAGCTTTTTATGGCAGGAAGTAAAAGACGATCTTAAAAAACCAGCACAACGATTGTCTGGCGGGCAACAGCAAAGACTTTGTATCGCAAGGGCTATTGCCGTTAAGCCGGAAGTTATCCTCATGGATGAACCCTGTTCCGCACTGGATCCAATCAGCACAGCAAAAGTGGAAGAACTGATGTTGGAATTAAAGAAACACTATACCATCCTTACCGTGACGCACAGTATGGCACAGGCGCAAAGAATTGCTGACAAAGTTGCCTTTATGTATATGGGTGATCTCATTGAACACGGGGATAAGACTCAAGTCTTTCAATCACCAAAAGAAAACCTGACCTACCGCTATATCTCAGGTAATTTCGGTTGAGCGTTGTGACTCCAACTGATCAATATTCACCTTAAGCCTGTCGAGAAACTTTTGATAAGAGATTCCAAACATTTTCCGGGCAAGCCAGATCCCCGCAAATGAGAAAAGCACTGCTGAAATAATCATTGAGATCGGGAAAATGGGTTTAGTAAACAATTGCCCAAGGCATTTTCCCGAACCCCAGATCCCTCCCATCATAAAGCCCGAGGCTGCTGCAACCGGAAACACAAACCTGGCAGCATACATTTGGTTCTCGATCCATTGGGTAACTGCTGCATGATGCACTTTCATCTCATGCAACATTGAGTGTCCGGCATCTACGGAAAGGGGCAATTGCTTCCGGAGTCTGATACCCTGAAAAATGAAAACAATATTAAAGGTCAATACAATGGAAAATCCCAGAATCACCTGCCAGTAGGGATAGAAAATCATCAGCACAATATACCCGATGGATATCACAATCCCCCAAATATTGGTGATCCGCAGGTTATTTCTTACTTCAATCAGCGGATGCAATGATTTAACGTCCTTGAGTTGCTGCTGACCTTTGATTAGTCCTCCCTCAACAGGTTCTTTTCCCAACTCACCCCAAATTTTATCCAGATCCATATTAGCCATTTAATGTGGTGATTAAATGTTTCTTTATCCTGTGCACCCTCACCCTTACATTGGTTTCGGTTAAGCCCACTACCTCCGCTATCTCTGCATGCACGTATCCATCAAGATGTAATGAGATCAGGGCTCTGTCTAGCTCTGGCAACTCCCTAATCGCCTTCAAAAGCATTTTTGCTTCTAAACTGCTATTGGCTTGCTCATCCACCCATGGTTCAGACACTGCTTCACCGCTATTGGTGGCGTTGCGGGATTCTTTTCGCCGGAAAGTAAAAATGGTATTCAGACTCAATCGATACAGCCAGGTACTGAAGGCTGACCTGCCTTCAAATCCGGCATAGCCTTTCCATGCCTGGTACAGGATCTCCTGTATCAGGTCTTGTTTTTCTTCTTCGTCAACCGCATACACATTCACCAGTTTATAGATGATGCGTTCGTGCTGTTTAACGAGTTGAAGAAACTCTTTTTCCTGTGGTGATTCCTTGGCCATTCTTTTGCGCAAATTCCTATGAACTGCGCGTCATTTATATGTAAGTGTCTGGTGAAGGGTCTTCGTTACATCGAAATAAAAAATTACAATCGGAGCTGCTGGAACAGTCTCTGGTATTCAGGGTTATTTGGATCCACCTTCTTCAATCTCGTTGCAGGCAGCATGGCTTTCGAGGGTTGTTGCTCTTGCAGATAAAGTACGGCAAGTGCATAGTTCAGTGCCGCATCCATAGGAACCTTTTCAAGGCCTTTCAGAAAAAGCTTTTCAGCCTCAGGCATTTGGCCGGATTGCTGCTTCAGTAACCCATAATTATAGTACACCCTTGGATCCTGGCTGCCCAGACTAACCGCCTTGCCAAAACTCTTCATGGCATTGGGCATGTCTTTCAACTCGGCATACAAAAGAGCCAGGTTATAGTAGACGCGTTCATTGGCAGGATCCGTACGCTGTGCATCCTCCAGCACTTTCAACGCATCTGCATTCCTTCCTTGTGCGTTCAAGAGTGCCGAAAGATTAAACCTCGCATAGTTCATCATAGAATCTTTGCGCAGCCCACGGCGATAATATTTTTCTGCATTTGGCAGATCGCTTTGGCGATAATAGTAATCTCCGATCAGCACATTTCCAACTGCGAAATCAGCCTGATAATTCACATAAGTCTGGAGTTCCTGTTTCGCAGCGGCCCAGGCATCACGGTATTCCATCGGTATTTCCTCTACCGGTTGGGTGAGCAACACATCTGCTGCGGCAATCCGAACTGCTTTGACCCTGTCTTTCAGCAATGGCAAAACTTGATCCCGCCATTGGCCGATGGGGAACGATGCCATCGCCCTCACCGCCCTGTATCTAACCTGTGCATCTTCATGCCGAAGTGCAGCACTAATGGTTGAAAATACCGATGCGTTAGGTAAGTCGCGCAAGTATTGGATAGCAGCTGCCTGAACAATGGCAGGCACAGCCGTATCATTTAACAACCTGGTGAGATGGGGAACGGCAGCCATATCCTGCTTTGATCCTGCGATGAGGTCATCCGCAAAATGATATTTACGCTCTGTCCCATACCACTTGTCTACTGCATCCGATGCCCATTGTGCCGTCTTGTTGTTGTGGCAACTGTTGCAGGCATTCGGGGTTCCATACTGAACCGTGAGATCCGGACGGGGAACACGGAAACTGTGATCATGCCGAAGATCATTGCCCATATAAAATTTAGAAGGCATGTGGCAATTGATGCAGCTTAATTGTTTTGTAACCTGCGCGTTCTTCTCATCGTGCTTATGATGCTCAAAAGAATCATACCTCTTCTCATGACACTGCATACAAGTCTGGCTGGCTACGCCCAATGTTTTTCCACTGTGTGGGTCATGGCAGTTCGTGCATTTCACACCCCTGTGAAACATCTTACTTTGCTGGAATGATGTATAGATATAGTCTTCTTCATTGACCTGTCCATCGGCATAAAAAAACTCGTTGGTGGGTATCTCTGGAATGTGGTAGTCCATCAATGCCCCGGGCTTAAAAAGTTCTGCTGAGATATCTGCTTTACGGGCATGACAAGGTGCGCAAGCGTCAACTTGCGCGGTGTGAGGTGAATC
>REAQ01000389.1 GCA_004294195.1 Sphingobacteriales bacterium
ACTCCAGCATGCCGCTCTTCCAGCTGTCCCAGGCGGGGATATAATTGCTCTTGTCCCAACTGAATTGTCCCTGGTACTGTGCATTATGGATGGTCAGTACCGTAGGCACTCCGGAGAGCGACCTGAACGCGTAGCAGTTCATCATCATGAACGGAATCAGTGCCGTATGATGATCATGCACATGCACCACATCTGGCCGATGCTCCCATTTCGTCATCCAGTCCAGCATAGCGATCTGGAAACTGATAAACCGCTCGGTATCATCATTATATCCATACACTTTCTCACGGTCAAGCAGCCCGTTGATGTCTACCAGGTAGAGATCAAAACCCAGTTTATTGGTCAGTTCCTTTATAATGGTATAATCAAACCACCGGTTCCCGAGGTTGGTACCGCCTTTATGCACCACTTCCCATTGATTGTTATACAGGAACTTGGTGCGGTACATGGGCATGACTACTTTGGCAACATTCCCTTGTTCAACTTGATATTTTGGCAGGGCTCCTAAAACGTCACCCAGTCCTCCGGCTTTGGCCATCGGGTAACATTCAGCAGTAACGTGGACGATTTCCATGATAGGGGTTTAGTACAACTGAAAATAATGATGTTTTTCCGATTCGGGTGCGGCTATAAATAATTTTTCTGCTTGAAAATTCTTGCTATTTTCAGCACTTCAACGTTTAAACAACTGACTGCTTATGTCCCAACCCAAACAGCCTACCAATTATAGCGCCCTGAGCACATTGGTATTGGTCTTCTTCTTCTGGGGATTCATCGCTGCTTCTAATAGTATCCTGATTCCCTTCTGCAAAACGCATTTCTCACTGACACAGCTGGAGTCCCAACTGATCGGTTCTGCGTTCTACGGCGCCTATTTCATTGGTTCCCTGATTCTTTTCATCTTGTCCAATGCATTGGGTTACGACATTATCAACCATATTGGCTACAAAAAGGGAATCATTTACGGTTTGGCTATTTCGGTTGTGGGGGCATTATTGATCATCCCTTCTGCAAATGCGGAGTCCTTTTATGCGATCCTGGGTTCTTTATTTATAGTTGCTCTCGG
>REAQ01000064.1 GCA_004294195.1 Sphingobacteriales bacterium
GGATGGAGATAAGATTTTTGGCAGCCAGTTTCGCGATGATGTCTTTATCCCGGAGCATACCCGCGTTTTTGGTGATCATGCCTACGGGCTGGTTGAATTCCAGGCAGACCTCCAACAACCTGCGTGTCAGTTTGAATTTTTGTTCTGCGGGCTGGTAGCAATCTGTATTTCCGCTGATGGAAATGGGTTTACATTCCCAATCTGGCCGCATCAAAAACTTGCGCAAGAGTTGAGGCGCATTTTTTTTGACGATGATCTTCTGTTCAAAATCAATGCCTGCACTGTAGCCAAGGTATTCATGCGCATTACGCGCATAACAATACACGCATCCATGTTCACAACCTGCATAGGGATTCATCGAATAAAACATCCCTACGTCCGGACTATCTACTTTATTGACGATGGATTTGGCTTCCTGTTCAATGTATTCGGTAGCCTCATGGGGTACGGACCAGTCGTCAATTCCTTCGATATGTTCTTTAACTACTTCGTTCTTATGGAAACGATTCTTGGTATTGACCTGCGCGCCACGGCCTTTTTGAAATCCTTGCATGATGGGTTTGCTGCATTATGCAGTCTTACTGATAGGGGTTTCAATGAAAAGGGATTGTTGCTGCATAGTGATCGGCAGGGCCTGAAATTCAAAACGCTGGACGATTTGCCAGGGCCTCGAGGCATCGCGCCGTTTGAGCAGGAGCATACCATCGGCCATAAACCTGCCGCTGAATTGGCGATGCGCATATTCAAGCCACCCTTTTCCAAACTGCCAGGGTTTCAATTTGCGGGCAACAGAGATCACCGGATCCTGCATGAAATACGGTTTGTGTTCCGCATCTGTTTTCAGCAAACGCTGAATATCCTTGACGGAACGCATCAATGATTTGACGGCATTCTTGGTGGTTACGTTGATATAAATAGTATGGGTGGGAAAGGCTCCAAAATCCTGGAGTTCCACTTTGAAAGGCACAGCACTCATGCCGATGGTTTTCAGTTTATGAAGAATGCGCTCTTCCATCATTTCCAACTGCGAGAAGGTCAGTAAGGTAAGATGTGGCCTGCTAGGATCTGGTTTGTATTGATACTGTGCCCCGAAATCTTTCCTAATCTGGTGGATCTTGTGTTCCAGCACTTCCGGAAGGGGGATGACCAATTTATATTCTTGCATGATATATCCTGGGAGAAGCATATGAATCGTTTTTAGGGGGAGTGATGAGGGTGAGTTAAGCTGCAGATTCGCGGAACGGAAATTGACTCACGACCTGCCATCGATCCCCATCTTTTTTAAACAGGATCAATTTGCGGGCCGTAAATGCCGCATGGAAGATCTGATGGGTGTATTGCATGACCACTTCGGTAGGCGCATCTTCCGGCATGTATCCCAACTTGATGAATGGCTTCTCAAAAATTCTTTCATCCTGCACAAAATCTTTCAATGACGTCAACAGCCCGGTTAGTTTAGCAAACGGTTTGGCATCCTGCACGCGGATGTACACGATCTGCGGCGGGATGGCACTGAAATTGTTCAGGACCACCGGAAAGATCACCTGCTGATCACAGATCCTTCGGATCCAGCGCATCAGGGTTTCTTCCATTTCTTCCCTCGCCGAGAAACAGGCGAGCGTAATGCTTGGCGGCTTTTCTGAAGGCGCCTTGTTCCCGAACATTTCCTGCCATTCCTTGCGCAACTGTTTTACCTGCCTGCTGACGGGCTCGTCTGCCGGGATGACGAGGCGGTACTGCGGCCGCGCCTCCTGCAAAACAGATGCCCTTTGATGTGCCGTGCTGATCGATTCTTTTTCCATGCTGAAATTATTTTTCCCTGATCATTTCTTTAGCATAAATTTACTAAATAATTTAGTATTTCAAAATATATTTTATGGATGGGGAAGTATTTTATGGAGCGGCCTACAAGGGTAGTAAGCAGTTCCGCCAACAAGAGGTCCGCACGGCCGATGCTACGGGTTTTGGCGCCGCCGCGGATGATTATGCAGAGCGCGGGATAGACCTGAATGAGCAGCTGGTGCGCAACAAACCGGCCACTTTTTTTATGCGCGTCCGCGGGGATGCCATGATCGGCGCAGGTATTCATGATGGAGACGTGGTCATCGTGGACCGAAGCATTAAGGCCAGCAGTGGAAAAGTGATCATCGCTACATTGAATGGTGAGATGCTGATCCGCCGCTTTGAAAAAGGATTTAACAAGATCAGGCTGATCCCCGATACCTCAAAACTAGCTCCTATTGAGGTAGATCCCTATGCGGATTTCTCTGTCTGGGGCGTGGTGACCTATGTGATCCATGCGGTTTAATGAAGGACGATGAAAGCCATTATTGATTGTAACAGTTTTTATTGCTCCTGTGAGCGGCTCTACCGGCCGGATCTATGGAACCAGCCGGTGGTTGTGCTGAGCAACAATGACGGGTGTATCATTGCACGCAGTGACGAAGCCAAGACCATCGGCCTTAGCATGGCTGCGCCGTATTACCAGCAGCGGGACCTGATCGCGAAAAACAAGGTTGCCGTATTCTCCTCCAACTATCATCTCTATGGAGACCTGAGCATGCGCGTAATGGATACCCTGCGGACGATTCTCCCACCACAATGTGTGGAAGTGTATTCTGTGGATGAAGCTTTTCTCGATCTCTCCCACCTTCCACCTTCCAGCTTCCACCCCTTCGCGGCAGCACTTCGCCAAACCGTAGAGATGTGGACAGGCATAAAGGTCTCGGTAGGTGTTGCCCCTACCAAAGTGTTGGCGAAAATGGCGAACCGACTGGCGAAAAAAAACAAAGCCGCATCGGATTGTGTATGGGTGTTGGATCATCCGGAACACATCGAGGAAGCGTTGTCTCAGTTTGACGTTGGAGATCTATGGGGTATCGGCAGGCGTTATGCAGATAAACTACGGGACCAGTTCGGGATCACCACGGCCCACCAGCTAAAGCAAATGCCCGAAGCATGGGCGCGCAAACACCTCGGTGGCGTAGTGGGCGTGCGCATGATCCGCGAACTAAACGGAACACCATCGATCCCCCTTAAAGATCCGCTGGAGCAGAAGAAGATGATCGCTACTACGCGGATGTTTGGCAAACCCGTGTATCGTCTGGAAGAACTCAGGGAAGCCGTGGCCAGCTTCGTTTCCCGCGCGGCCGAAAAACTGCGCCGGCAGGGTTGTGCGGCCTCGCACCTGGATGTGTTTGTGGTGACCAACGGACAGGCCGGAGAGCAGTATCGCTATGATCCCCGCGCAGACCACCGCTACTTGCAAATGCCGCGGGCCAGTTCCCTTACCCATGAGCTTATCGGTTATGCCATGCCGTTAGTTGACGATCTGTTTCGGGACGGTCAGAAATACCTCAAGGCTGGGGTCACCCTGAGCATGATCGTGCCGGATAGTGAAGTGCAGCAGAATCTTTTTACCCCGCAGCAAAATGTGAAAGGGAAGGCATTGATGGAAGCAGTAGACAACCTGAATTTCAGCATGCGCGGAGATGTGGTGAAATACGTATCCAGCGGCCTCACCCGCAACTGGAAGATGCGCCAGGAGATGCGGAGTCAGCGGTTTACAACAAGATGGGAGGAACTGTTTGAGATCAAGTAAGGAGGTTGAGGGGCGCTGCAACCTCCAACCTTCAACCTGCCACCTGTTTTTTCCCCGCCAAATTGCGGTTTTTTTCCATGGATTTAAACAGGAAACTACGGATTGGATCGATGGTTACGTAGAGCATATTCGCATAAACAAACCAATTATGCGAGATGAATACAGACACCTGGACCAGCGCGAAGCGTTGAAGGTGGAGAACGAGGTGATCAAGATGAAACTCATGCTGGAACATGGTGCCGAGTTCTCGGGAAATGAGTCGGCACCACCGCTGAGTCCGGAAACAGAACACCAGTTTTTACAGTATATCCTTGAAGTGGAACGTAAAGAATCCATGGCAAGGGAAGTGACGGTTTTTGAAATCCTTGGAAGTCCCTCGGAATTTCCTTCAGCAGGATTGGTGAAAGAAGAGGGGATCAAAGACCTCCTGCAGCGCTTGTTGCACCGGATGAAACAGCATGGTCTAGCACTTACCGTTTATTTATGATGAGTTTCACCCCGACTATCCTTACGAGAACTCACGGACAGCCGTAAACGAATGTCTGAAGGAGATTTTTTGCTCCCGGGACCTTCAGTGGGTATTTCAGTATGAGCAGATCCTGCAGTTAAATGCGTATGAGAATTTGTCGATAGACCAATTTCGCAGAACCGTCAATGCATTCAAAAAACGATATCGGAATATTGAGCCCTTGGTGCTGGACGTAAGTGACTGTAAGCTGTCAGATGAACACTGCGAAGTAACTGGTAGGTTTGAAGTGTGTTTTAGTACGGAGGATGAGCATCTGCTGAAAACGGGAACCTGGAAGGTGGCCTATCACTATTGGAAAGAGATGGATATCTGGATGATCTATGAGGTTTACCTGGAAGGAATAGAATTCTAAGACGGCATTTAGGTTGAAGAGATGTCTTTTATCTTTTTGGCGATCCGTTTCTGTTCCCTGTATCCTTCAATGGAAAGGCTGATGGTTAATATGATCAGTAGTGTCAACATGTTTGTCTTTTTTGGGGTATCCGTATAGGTATGACTGAATAATGAGGAAAAGGGTTACTAAAGGAATGTTATCAATGTTTTGAAATGCGGTAATTTGTTGATCCAAAACATTAATATGTTCAGGATCAATATATACGGCGGGGATACATCGTGGACGGTTTATCAACTGGAAGACACGGTACAGGATATGCGTGTTGACATTCTGCCATCCGCAGGAGGCATCCTCAATGCCTGGTGGGTGGGTGCTACCAATATCATTGATGGTTATACGGATCGGGAAGATTTTGTGCAAAGGGTACATGCCGGGTTCCGGAGTGCGAAATTGTTGCCTTTTGTCTGCAGGCTAAATAACGCCACATACCGCTGGCAGCAGCAGGAATATAGACTTGATAAGTTCCTGTTGAACGGATCTGCTTTACATGGTATCGTGTATGACCAGGATTTTGCGGTAGTAGCAGCCCAGCAGGATGAGTCTGGTTGTTCGGTTGAATTGGAATATCGATATGCGGGCGAGCACCCCGGGTATCCATTTCCATTTATCTGTAAGATCAGGTATGCTTTGAGTGCCGATGGCAAACTGGAGATCGCAACATGGTTGGCAAATCCGGAGTCAGCTGTTTCAGCCTTACCTATAGTTGACGGATGGCATCCTTATTTTGCCTTGGGTGGTGAGGCAGATCATTGGTGGCTGAAGATCACTACAGACCAGATGATGGAGTATGACGACGCATTGATACCAACTGGCAGGTATTTGCGGGACCGTACATTCACCGAAGGTGCATTGATAGGAGATACCAAGCTGGACAATGGTTTTTTACTGAGTGGTACACTCGGACCGTTTTGTAAACTTAAAAACCCGGAGACGGGCCATACAGTCACCTTTTTACGCCAGCTGAATTATCCGTTTCTTCAATTGTATATCCCGGATCATCGTAAAAGCATCGCCGTTGAAAACCTCAGTGGTGCGCCGGATGCATTCAATAATGGAATTGGACTAACTGTGCTTAAGCCCGGGGAGCAGAAAGAATTTCTCGTGGAGATACAGGCAACTGTTAAACCCTGATATAGATCTTTCGCTTATCCATCCACCATCCTGCCAACCAACAAAGCGTCATCACTGACAGTGCGAAGGCAAGGGAACCCCAAGGACCGGGTAGTATCTTTTGATAGATGACGTCATTGATCTCCATATACAATGGTTTCTTATTGACTTGTATAAACCACATCATTATGGCCATCAATTCAGACAGAAGATAGATGATCAGGGGATTTTTTCCGAAGACTTCAAAAAAGCCCGTCCAACTTTTTTGTTGACGGATCTCGATGAAGTAGATCAGTGCCGCCAGCAACACCAGGTCTATACCGCAGGTGTAGAAGACAAAAGAGCTCGTCCATAATTTTTTATTGATCGGGAACAGCAGGTCCCAGAAATAGGCGATTAAGATCATTGCTGCACCAGCGAGAGCAAGTTTAGCAACGGTTTCAAATTGGTTGCCTTTCTCCCTGATGAAAACCCCTGCATAATAACCGATGATCACATTCACGACGGCGGGGAAAGTGCTTAAAAATCCTTCGGGATCAAATGCCACGCCTTCACCGTGGTACAAATGGCTTTCACCCAGTAGGGCCATATCAATCGTTCTTGCCGCATTTCCGAGCAGCGAGTAATCACCCATCGTGTATAGGAGCAGCCAAAAAAAAAAAAAAAAAACGCCACTCAGGAT
>REAQ01000388.1 GCA_004294195.1 Sphingobacteriales bacterium
AAAAGCGGCATTGGAAAAAAGAAGAGCAACGACCAACAGGAGCAAGTAGCGCATGAGATAGCAACGCGCCGCACGAAGCGGCTTTTTTTAAAAAAAAGGTAAAAACGTAGCGTGTACAATCGCACACGGATCAACACAGATTGGACACGAATTTTTTTTCAAAAAAGAAAATTAAATCTGTGTCCAATCTGTGCAAATTCGTGTTCCAACCTACGCTGGCTAATTTTTCACAAAACAGGTAAAAAATCAGGGCCACAAAAGAACGACATCCCGTCGGGCCGTACGTCATTGCACAAAAAAATGCACCGCAGATGCAACCCGATAGCCGCTCGGCTGTCACTATCAACAACATTACGAAATGGATATCCCTCACCCACACTTTGACCTACTCGAGCGTTGCCGCGATGGGCATCGCGAGTCGCAGTTCGAATTGTATCGGCTGTACTCGCGGGCCATGTACAACACGGCGCTACGGATGGTACAAAATCCGCACGACGCGGAAGATTTGTTGCAAAGTGTGTTTGTGGAGGTGTTTGGAAAAATCGACACGTTCCGGTTTGAGAGCAGCGTGGGGGCTTGGATCAAGCGGATTACGATCAACAAAACGATCAATTTTTTGAAAAGCCGCCGATTGGCGGTGCAGGAATTGACCGCTTCGCATGACTTGGCACCCGAACCCGAGCCGGAAACCGAACCCGCCTACACGGTGGAGCGGATTCGAGAGGCGGTAGCGAAGTTGCCGGATGGGTACCGCGTGGTGTTTTCGTTGTACGCCATCGAGGGTTATGACCACGAAGAAATTGCGCAGATTCTGAACATCACGGAAGCCACGTCCAAATCGCAATACAGCCGAGCCAAAGCCAAACTACGGGATATGCTGACGCAATCAAGTTGATTGTTTTTTGATAGAAAAAATTTGAAAATTTAATAGAAAACCCACCCTTTTAACCCGCATCGATGTGTTTCGTTTTTTCGATGATATTCGATGTTGTATTTGATTTTTTAAATAAAATTTTTCATCAAATTTAAAATTCAAAAAAATGAAAAATGCTTT
>REAQ01000220.1 GCA_004294195.1 Sphingobacteriales bacterium
TTTATGGGTGCCGAATCAGGATTCAGCAAACCAGACCTCGCTGGCGGATTCTGGCCCAAACACCATGGTCCTAAAGGTGAATTCAACAAGATTTATGAAGGTGGTATCATCGTTCCCCTGCTGATCGGTTGCTTCCTGATGGTAATTGTTTTCTCCATTGAGCGCTTCCTGACCATTTCTAAGGCGCAGGGTAAAGGAAACATCTCTGAGTTTGTTCGTAAGGTGCAGTATCACCTGGCCAACAAGAATGTTGACGCAGCATTGGCTGAGTGCGACAAACAAAAAGGCTCTGTAGGCAATGTTATGAAGGCTGGCCTTCGTAAGTACAAAGAAATGATCACGAATACGGAGTATAACAGCGAACAGAAAGTGGCGGCGATACAAAAAGAAGTGGAAGAAGCCACTGCGCTTGAACTGCCGATGCTGTCTAAAAATCTGGTATTCCTTTCTACCCTGGTATCTCTGGGTACACTGGTGGCCTTGTTGGGTACAGTAATGGGTATGATCCGTTCCTTCTCCTCACTCGGTGAAGAAGGTGGTGCCGGTGCGGCTGCACAGCTGGCGGTAGGTATCTCAGAGGCCCTGTATAACACGGCTCTGGGTATCGCTACATCATCATTCGCCCTGGTTATGTATAACATCTTCACAACGAAGATCGATTCAATCACTTATGGTATTGATGAGTCTGGTTTCACATTGACCCAGAGCTTCGCTTCTATGTACAAATAATTTTGTGCAAGGATTTATGGAATGATGCAGTTGTTGCATCTCATTATCATCTCAAATTGAAGTATTCATGCCAAGTGTTAAAATACCTAAGAAGTCTACAACAAACGACATGACGCCGTTTGTGGACGTAGCCTTTCTCATCCTCACCTTCTTCATGCTGGCTACCAAGTTTAAGCCTGAGGACGCGGTAGAAGTAACAACGCCGGGATCTGTTTCTGCAGATGTGGTTCCTGAAAAAGACGTTTTTACGGTTACAGTGGATAAGGATGGCCGGGCTTTTGTATCCATGGACAACCCTGAATTTAAGCAGGTGCTGATTGATAATCTGGATAAAACCAGAAACCTTGGTCTTACCCCAGCTGAAAAGAAGAACTACATCAATATGACGAGTGTGGGTGTTCCATTTAGTCAGTTGAAAGGTTTGCTGGCTTTGGATGCTGAGGGTCAGAAAAAAGTGAAACAACCTGGTATTCCGGCTTCTGATTCTACCGGTGGTGAATTGTATTATTGGGTGCGGGACGCACTCGTAGCCTATTCAGGAAGGAAATTAAACCTTCTGATCAAGTCAGACAATAATACCAAGTATCCCGTTTTCAAGAACGTGCTGAACGCGTTTAAGAAGAATGATCAGAATAAGTTTTTACTGATTACTGCTCCAGAGGATGCACCCCCCGGTTCGCCATTGTCGGAAACCAGGAAGAATCCGCCTCCTGCTAAAAAAACGGAGTAGATTACTAACAACACGCAAATCATTTAAAAATGGCAAGTTTAGATACGGGCGATAGCGGTGGCGGCCACAAAAAAGGGCCGGGTGTAAAGAAAGCGAAGAAATTGTCTACAACGGTGGACATGACCCCGATGGTTGATCTGGGTTTTCTACTCATCACTTTCTTCATCTTTACCACTACCGTGGCATCACCCACAGCGATGAAGTTTTACCTGCCGAAGGATGTAGATAAGCCTGAGGAACAAAACAAGGTTAAAGAATCAGGGGCATTCACCATCATGTTGGGCAAGGCTGATCAGGTGTATTACTATGAAGGATTGGATCCTACCCAGGTCAAGGCTACCAATTTCAAGGGTATTCGTGATGAGATTCTCCGCAAGAAAAAATCTACGAATCCTGAGGACCTCGTGATGATCATTAAACCCAGTGACGACGCTACCTACAAGAATACGGTAGATATGCTGGACGAAATGGCCATCGCTGAGATCAAGCGGTATGCGATGGTGGATATCAGTCCAGTAGAATATGAAATCCTTAAGGTAACCGAGGCTGCCAACGGCATTAAATAGATTAACTATGGATCCAAACAAAATTAAAGACGCAGACCTGCTCGATATCGTCTTTGAAGGACGGAATAAGGAGTACGGTGCTTATGAACTTCGTAAGAAGTATAATAAAAGGCTAACCACCGCTTTGGGGATTACCATGGCGCTTGGCGCACTGATCTTCTTGACGGCCTTTATTGCAAATGTTGCAACAAAGTCAAAGGGCAAGGTTGAAGTAGCCGAAATGCAGTTGGAGCAGATCCAGCAGCAGGAAGAGCCAAAGGAGCCACCTCCGCCACCTCCGCCAAAACCGCCAGAGCCTCCGAAAGTGGAAATGGCCAAATTCACACCTCCTAAAGTTGTAAAAGACGAAGAGGTGAAGGAAGAGGAGAAACCACCAGAAGTGGAAAAGCTGGACGAAGCCAAGATCGGTCTTTCCAACCAGGAAGGTAACAAAGACGAAGGCATCGTTGCACCTCCTGTAGATGATAAGGGTGGTGTAGTTGAAGCTCCCAAAGTGGAAGACGAAGACAAGGTTTTCCAAAAAGTGGAGATCGATGCTGAATTCCCTGGTGGTACAGGTGCCTGGACCAAATATGTTACCCGCGAAATCGAGCGTAACATGGATGAACTAACCGAAGATGGTAAGTCTGGTACCGTGGTTGTGCTCTTCATCGTAGACAAGGAAGGTGCTGTATCAGAAGTACGTGCGCTGCCTTGTGGTGAAGCTGGTGTTCCTAACTGCGTTGGCCCAGGTTCAAAACTGGCCGAGGTTGCAGTAGCCGCCATTAAGAAAGGCCCAAAATGGAAAGCAGCTGTACAAAACGGTAAAAGTGTAAAAGCATATCGTAGACAGCCGGTGACCTTCAGACTCGAAGAACAATAAATAATAGCTATTAGCTACTAGCTATTTGCTAATAAAGAGGCGCGAATATTTTTCGCGCCTTTTTTTTGTTCTGGATCTTCGTACTTCTCCCTTTATCTTCCCACTTGTATTTTATGGAATTATTGATTTGTCTCAATCATAGATGGAAACATCAATTATGGAGACGAACAAAATTTTACAAAGCGACACGCTCGACATTCTATTTGAGAACAGGAACAAAGAATATGGAGCGTATGAATTACGCAGGCATTATCATTCAAGATTGTCTGTTGCACTGTTGATCACAGGAGGACTTGGTCTTATTTTTTTCATGTCTTCATTTTTGTACAAGCCGCAAGAGGAGCAGCCTAAGCAAATCGCAAGGGCAGTTGAATTGACAAGTATCGCGCCCGAGGAGAAACTCATTGAGCCAGAGAAGATTAAGCCCGTTGAAACTCAGCCTGTGCGCACTGAGCCTTATATGGTTCCCAAAGTTGTTCCGAATGATCAGGTACCAGAAGATCAGAAACCACCTACTATGGATCAATTGGATAGTGCGGCCATCGGGACAACGCATATTGATGGCGATGCTCCTACAGGTAATGAAACGCCAGTGAAAGAAGCCGTAAGCAGTGGAGTAATAGAAGCACCTGTAACCAAGGAGCCGGATATTTTTCTCAAAGTAGAACAGGAAGCTGAATTCCCCGGCGGCAACAAAGCCTGGTCAAACTTCATCAGCAAAGAAGTCTCCCGGAACATCGAAGAATTGCAAGACGATGGTAAAAGCGGAACCGTCGTAGCGCAATTTGTGGTTGACACAGAAGGAAATGTATCTGATGTGAAAGTGCTGGGCTGTAATGAAGCAACCGTTGCTAACTGTATAGGAACCCAATCCAAACTCGCAGAGATCGCCATTGCGGCCATCAAACGCGGACCCAAGTGGAAACCTGCCGAGCAAAACGGACGTAAGGTGAAAGCCTATAGAAGGCAGCCAATTACGTTCAAGTTGGAGCAAGAGTAGTTTCAGCAGGTTGCAGGTTGGAGGTTGCAGGTCGAAGCGCGTGAAGCCGCGACCTGCGACCTGCAACCTCTCTTATGGATTTTCTTCATTCCTGCATCTTTTTAGAAACACAACTTTTTATGAAACTGACTTATGTAACATCTGCTCTTGGTATGGGCCTACTT
>REAQ01000221.1 GCA_004294195.1 Sphingobacteriales bacterium
TATCTTTGCGCACCCAAAAAGTATGGCTAAACAACAGTTGATCAAACAGGACGGCGTAATCACAGAAGCATTGAGTAATGCCATGTTTAAGGTTAAGCTAGAGAACGGTCACGAAATTTTGGCCACCATTTCAGGAAAGATGAGGATGAACTACATCCGCATTCTTCCCGGAGACAAAGTAGGGGTGGAGTTGAGCTTGTATGACCTCACAAGGGGCAGGATCATCTTCAGGTATAAATAAGTAAACAACAGTCCTCGTGTGGGACGCAAACCGATAAACAATGAAAGTAAGAGCAGCAATTAAAAAGCGCAGCGCGGATTGTAAGATCGTGAGGAGGAAAGGAAGGCTGTATGTGATCAACAAGAAGAATCCCCGCTTCAAGCAGCGCCAGGGCTAATTCAGCAGGTTGCAGCTATAGGTTGCAGGTTGCGCATTATTATTTAAAAACAGACAAAGTAAAATATGGCTCGTATTGCCGGTATCGACTTACCAAAAAACAAAAGAGGTGAAATAGGCCTTACCTATATCTATGGAATAGGCCCCTCTACAGCGAAGTATATCCTGAACAAAGCTGAAATCGACCTGAATAAGAAGGTGAATCAGTGGAACGATGATGAGCTGAATGCTATTCGTAACATCATCACCAATGAATTCAAAGTGGAAGGTCAGCTGCGTTCGGAAGTTCAGATGAGCATCAAGCGTCTGCTGGATATCGCTTGCTACCGCGGTCTGCGTCACCGTAAGGGTCTTCCCGTTCGCGGTCAGCGTACCAGGACAAACAGTCGCACAAGGAAAGGTAAGCGTAAGACTGTTGCCGGTAAGAAGAAAGCAACTAAGAAGTAAGTGATTGAGAAATTGAGAGATTAAGAAAATTGGGTCATCCCGCCATTTCTTAATTTCTCAATTTCTCAATTTCTGATATACATCCAAAGACAACTGGCTTAGATCGGATCCCTGGATGTGGGGGAGAGAGGGCCGGGTCCCGAAAGGGATGAATTTTTAGATTACCTATTTATCCAAACAATGGCAAAAGCACAACAAAGCGCGAAAGCAGCTGCAAAGAAAAGGATCGTAAAGGTTGACAGCTTCGGAGATGCACATATCTCAGCAACCTTCAACAACATCATCATCAGTCTTACCAACAAGCAGGGTCAGGTGATTTCCTGGAGTTCTGCCGGTAAGATGGGTTTCAAAGGTTCCAAAAAGAATACACCGTATGCAGCCCAGATGGCGGCTTCTGATGCAGCGAAGGTTGCATTTGATGCAGGTCTGAAAAGGGTTGACGTATTTGTGAAAGGTCCTGGTGCAGGTAGGGAAGGTGCCATCCGTGCGCTTTCTAATTCAGGTATTGAGATCGTGATGATCAAGGATGTGACTCCGCTTCCGCATAATGGTTGCCGTCCCCCCAAGAAACGCAGGGTTTAAAATAGCTACTAGCTACTAGCTAATAGCTATTAGCTAATAAGGTCGTCGATTCAGTTTTATGATTTTTTAATAATCGATGATCATTGAATAAAAAATCACATCAAAATTTATCATGGCACGTTACACAGGCCCCAAAACAAGAATCTGCAGGATCTTCGGAGAACCGATCCTCGGCAATGGCAAATGGCTCTCCAAGAACAGCAATCCTCCCGGCCAGCATGGTCCAAACAAGAAGCGTAAAGCTCCGGGTGAGTATGCGATCCAGCTGAAAGAAAAGCAAAAAGCAAAATACACTTACGGTCTTCTGGAGCGCCAGTTCCGCAACACCTTCGAGGATGCTGCAAGGATGAAAGGCGTTACCGGTGAGAACCTGATCAGGCTGCTGGAAGCACGTCTGGACAATACCGTGTATCGTCTCGGTATCGCTCCTAGTCGCCCCGCTGCCCGTCAGCTCGTAGCCCACAAACACATTACTGTGAACGGGGATGTGGTGAACGTTCCGTCCTTCAGGCTGAAAGCCGGAGACGTGATCGGTCTGAAAGAAAAGAGTTCCGGCAATGCTGCTCTTCTGGAAAAATTCAGGGGCAAGAATCCTAAGATCAACTGGCTGGAATGGAACGAAGGGGAGAAATCAGGCACCTTCGTAGCCTATCCTGAAAGGGAAAGCGTACCTGAGAACATCAGGGAACAGCTGATCGTTGAATTGTATTCTAAGTAACCATAACCCATTCCGGTAGCGATACCGGGCCACTAAATAAAATCGGAAAATTAAATATGGCCATTTTAAATTTCCAGAAACCCGACAAGATCATACTCCAGAAAGCGAACGAGTTCGAAGCACAGTTTGAATTCCGTCCGTTAGAGCCTGGATATGGTGTTACGATCGGTAACGCACTCCGCAGGGTACTGCTGAGTTCATTGGAAGGATACTCGATCTCCGGTATTTTCATTGAAGGTGCAGACCATGAGTTTGCCACCATCAAAGGTGTTGTGGAGGATGTAACTGAGATCATCCTGAACCTGAAACAGGTTCGTTTTAAGAAGAGTGTTGATCACGACATGTCCAGCGAAAAAATCACCCTGTCTATCAAAGGCAGAAGCGAATTCACTGCGGGCATGATCGGCGAAGCCACCAGCTCTTTCCAGATCATGAACCCTAATCTGATCATCTGCACCCTCGATCCTACAGCTAAGCTGAACATCGAGCTTACCGTGACCAAGGGCCGCGGTTATGTACCTGCTGATGAGAACAAAGTAAAAGACGCACCGTTTGGATACATTCCCATCGATGCCATCTATACGCCCATCAAAAACGTGAAGTATGCCATTGAGAATACCCGCGTTGAGCAGCGTACAGACTACGAAAAACTGGTTATGGATGTTACGACCGATGGTACGATCCATCCGGAAGAAGCTGTAAAACAGGCTTCCCGCATCCTGATCCAGCACCTGATGATCATCACTGATGAGAACATCACTTTCGACAATAAAGAAGAGAAGAAAGAAGACCTGGTAGACGAGCAAACGCTTCAGCTTCGTAAGATCCTGAAGACGCCGCTGGAAGACTTGGATCTGTCTGTTCGCGCCTTCAACTGTCTGAAAGCTGCCAAGATCAACTCCCTGAGTGAGCTGGTACAGTACGAGCAGGAAGACCTCATGAAGTTCCGCAACTTCGGTCAGAAATCTCTGGCGGAAATTGAGCAGGTGCTGCATGAGCGCGGTCTTCAGTTTGGAATGGACCTGAGCAAACTTGGGCTTGATAAAGATGAATTCAACTAGCTACTAGCTATTAGCTAATAGCTATTCTTAACAAGCGCTATAATTCTTGACCGGTATAGTGCATAAAAACAACGTCAATGAGACACGGAGACAAAATCAACAATCTTAGTAGAACTAAGTCGCACCGTAAGGCCCTCTTGCAGAACCTGGCTTGCCAGCTGATTGAGCACAAGCGCATCGTTACTACCCTCGCAAAAGCAAGGGCACTGAGGACTTACATCGAGCCGCTGATCACGAAAACCAAGAAAACAGACAGCAAAGAGCAGATCATGCACCAGCATCGTGTGGTGTTCAGTTACCTGAACGACAAAGAAGCGGTGAAAGAACTGTTCACAGTGGTTGCCCCAAAGGTGGCCAGCCGTCCTGGTGGTTACACTCGTATCCTGAAGCTTGGTGCACGTATTGGTGACAATGCTGAAAGGGCGATGATTGAACTGGTTGACTTCAACGAGATCTACGGTAAAGGCAAGGCTGAAGCAGCAGCTCCGGCTAAGAAAACCCGTCGTTCTGGTGGTGGCAAAAAGAAAGCCGCTGAAGGAGACACGAAGCCTGCCGCTGATTCTACTGAAGAAAAAGCAGCTGAATAATAAATGTTTACAAAAAGTTCATAGAAAGGCAAGTCATTTAGACTTGCCTTTTTTACTTTGCAGCGTTTTTTAAACTCATTCTACAAAATGCCCGAAACACAAACAGTACAAAGGCCCGCAGTTCTGGTTCTGGAAGATGGTACCGTTTACCATGGTAAATCATTTGGAAAGATCGGCACCACTTCTGGTGAACTCTGTTTCAACACCGGTATGACTGGCTACCAGGAAGTGTTTACCGACCCCAGTTA
>REAQ01000222.1 GCA_004294195.1 Sphingobacteriales bacterium
TGGGAAGTGCTGAACATGAAGCAGATGGAATACCTCAACCTGTTGAATGATGCATTGAAACTGCAGACATCGATCGAAAAACTCATCGAGAAAAACCAACAGCCATGAAACGATTTATCCAAATGGGTGCAGTATTATTACTGCTACATGCCTGCCGGGGTCGGGAATCTAACCCCTTAACCCTAAACCCTGAACCCTCTTCAACGCTGGAACTTGAGTCATTGATAAAGCCCACCAACGAGTACGTGATCTCATCGATCCCCGTTATAACGCTGGAGAAAAGGGCTGAGCAAATTGAGATAGAGGCCCTGGGTAATATCATGTATGATACGAGGGAAGTGGGTACGATCTCTTCCCGTGTTATGTGGACAACAGCCAAATGATTACCGCTGCAAAAGAGAAACTGCTGCTGCTGGGTATGAGCAGCGCTCAGTTGCAGGAAGTGATGCGGTCTGGAAAGCCATCGATGACCATCTCGGTGTATAGTAATTACAGTGGTCATATACATGAATCCACGGGCTCATCTATGCAAAGGGAGCCAGGCCAGATGCGGGACATCGCCCTGATCACGGAAGAGCTTTCTCTGAAGGAAGGCATGTATCTGCAAAAAGGACAATCAGTCTTCACGGTCTTCAACCCCGGTAAGGTTTGGGCGGTACTTAATATTTATGGCGATAATCAGGGATCAGTGAAAACAGGTAACAGGGTGAGGGTGGTGCCGGAGACCGCTCCGGAGAAGGACTTCAGGGCGAGTATTAATTTCATTGAGCCTTTCTATAGAAAAGATAGTAAGACACTGACTGCTCGTGTATACTTCGATAACAGCAAGCTCCAAATTCCGGTGGGCAGCCAGGTAAGGGCAACCATATTCGGTGATACAAAAGATGCACTTTGGCTTCCCAAAGAGTCTGTTTTGAGTCTGGGGATGGATCACGTTGTTTTTATCAAGACTGATGGCGGATTCAGGGCACATAAGGTCAACACTGGCATCACACACGAGAAGCATGTACAGATCACTGGTGGTATCAGCACACAGGATTCCGTTGCTGCCAACGCCCAATACTTAATTGACAGCGAAAGCTTCATAAAAGTGAAGTCATGAAAAAACTAATCTACGTTTTAGTCTACGCCAGTATACTGGTATGCTTTATCCAATGCAAAGAGAAGCCCTCTGCAACGTTTGAGGACGTCTACTATACCTGTTCTATGGATCCGCAGGTAGTGGAATCGAAACCCGGCAAATGTCCCATTTGTAAGATGGACCTCACACCCGTAAAGAAGAGCAGTGGTGATACGAAAGAAGAGATTGAATTGAGTGAGCAGCAGGTTAAACTGGGCAATATCCAGGCGGACACCATTCGCAATGGTAGTATAGGCGACCAGATGGTGCTTACTGCAACATTGAATTTTGACCAGATGAATGCCGTATCGATGAGCTCCCGCGTAATGGGCCGTGTTGAAAAACTATATTATAAAAATCTTGGCGACTATATTCCCAAGGGCAAGCCTTTGTATGATATCTACAGTGAGGACTTGAACAATGCCAAACAGGAATACCTTTTGGCCGTGGAGCGCAAGGCAGCCTTCAGTACAGAGACCGTTATCGATTTTGACCAGTTGTTGCAAAGCGCTAAGCATAAGCTATTGCTCTGGGGCATGTCTGAAGCCCAGATCCAGGAATTGCTGAAGTCAAAAAAAGCTACACCAACTACAACAGTATTCAGTAACGCCGGCGGTTATATCACAGACTTATTGGTGAGGGAAGGCGATTATGTGATGGAAGGTGGCACCGTTGTTAAAGTAGCGGACCTCTCCACCATTTGGGCAGAAGCACAAGTGTATACATCGCAGCTGTCAATGATCAACAGAAATGGTACAGCACTTGTGCAATTGCCAGATATGGACGGCAAGGAACTGCGTGGCCGCATTGAATTCGTGAATCCCGAGATCAATCCTGACACCCGTATCAATCTGGTTAGGGTAAGCATTCCCAATCCGGGTAACGTACTGAAGCCAGGAATGCCGGCCTACGTGATCCTGCAAAGCCCCCGACGCAATTCTTTGTCGCTCCCCATTGATGCAGTGATCCGTGATGGCAAGGGTGCCACCGCCTGGATCCGTACGGGGTTACATCGATTTAAGTCTGTGATGGTTACCACAGGACTGGAGCAGGATGATCAGCTTGAGATCATTTCAGGATTGAAGGAAGGCGATGTAGTGGTAACTTCGGGCGCCTACTTGTTGCACAGCGAATACATATTTCGGAAAGGCGCGAATCCCCATCAACATTAAATATTGTTTTCCAGGATGAACTTCATCAATGCAGCAGCATGGTTAATGCCCAGTTTATGCATGATATTTTTCCGATGGGTTTGAACGGTGTACACACTGAGAAATAATTCATCTGCGATCTGGTGATTGGAGTAGTCCTTTTTGATCAGCTTGAGGATTTCAATCTCCCGTTTTGTGAGATCAAACTGTTTCAGGAATTGGTCCCTTGAATCAAATTCATTCCGGTTTTCATGGGAAAGGTCCGGGAAACAAACGCCGCCATCCTTTACACAGCGGATAGCCTCTATGAGTTTGTCTTTATTTTCCGTCTTTAGTACGTAAGCACTGGCGCCGTATGATTTCGCTTTTTCAATCAGGTGCTCATCATTATAGGTAGACAGGATCATATACCGGACATTAGGATGATACTGTTGGATCATCCTGCCAGTTTCCAGACCATTGATTTTTGGCATGTTGATGTCAAGCAGAACGATATCAGGTTTGCTGGCAGGAAGCAGCTCCAGCAGGTCTTTGCCGTTGTTGGCAACAGCCAGAATATTCATATCGGGTTCATCCTTCAGTAACATTTTCAGTCCATCGATAAAGATGGTGTGGTCATCAGCAATAATGATTTGGATAGGGTTCATGAATTAGGTGGTATAAGGGACGTTTATGATAATGGTGGTGCCGTTCTTTCCGGTGTCAATCTGCATGGTTCCGTTGATGTAATTGACGCGGGACGTAATATTTTTTAAGCCGATGCCTTTGGTTCTTGTAGATGCAATGCCCTTACCATTGTCTTCGGCCATGATTTCCAGTTCATCTTTGTCGTAAATCAGCTGTATGTTGGCTTCAGTTGCATGGGCGTGCTGGAGGATGTTTTTGGTGATCTCGATGATGATCCGGTAAAGCATCAGTTCCGTTGTCTTGGAAAAATGCGGTGCATAGTTTTTACATATAAAAAGGAATCGGGTATTATTCTCTTTGTTCAACCTGCTGTAGTATCCCTGCAGTAGATCAGGGAAAGCGGTTTTTTCAAACTCTGGCGGCATGAGGTTATGCGAGATATTCCTGGTATTGGCTGACGCTTTATCCACTATATCCAGCAATTCATCCAGGTTTTCTTTTTCGATGGGCATGTGTTGCATCCTGAGTTTTAGTACTGCGAGGGTGCTGCCAATTTCATCATGGAGATCTTCAGCAATGCGCTTTCTTTCTGCTTCCTGTGCGATCATGATCTGTTGCGCAGCCTGACTATATTGCTTGTTTAATTCTTCCTGGAGCTGTTCTTTTTCTTTTTTGAGGCTGTTGTAACTGAACATCATCGCAAAGCTCAGGATCACGGCTTCTATGATCAGTCCCCATTGAAACAATGAAGGGGGAAACGCATAGCTAAGGCTTTCCAGGAAGAATAGCTTTTCCATTCCGCCGATCAGGAAGGCCACAATCCCAAGGAATACCAAGCCTGCCGGTTTAAATCCCCTACGGAAGCTGACTACGCAATAATATAGGATCACAAAGACCGTAACGGTGAGACTTTTATTGGACCATTGAAAAACGAAGGACTCAATGCTTGCATCCAGTTGAAGGGCGAAAACGATGGCATGTGCAATACCGCTGATGAGTAGATTGTATTTGACGATCCTCGTGAATGTATATAGTTTCTCTTCCGGCTTGATGTTCCTGAAAAACTTTTGGATCACGTGTAATTGCAGGAACACACAAAGCGATGCAACGGCCTGGATGGGCGTGAGGTTTGCGGCAAGGGTACCATCCATACCCAGAAACTGTCGCTCAAATCCTTCGTACTTCAAGATCAGGAAATTCACCATCAGCAGATAGGCTGCATACCAAAGGTGTAAGGGCTCCCTGAGCGAGAAAGAGAGGTAAATGTTTAG
>REAQ01000111.1 GCA_004294195.1 Sphingobacteriales bacterium
AACGGATCATCGAGGCGGTGAGTGTAGATGCCCTCATCGATCTCACCATTGAGAGCCCATTACGGTCAGATAATTTCTTGATGGAAATGCTGACGGGTGAACCCAATTATATCAGGCATTACAACCACCTTGCCTTCCAAAGTTATCTTGTGCATCCGCATATGCTGGAGACGATGGACAAGCTGCGTTTTGATTGTTTCCGTGTGGGCCATATCAAAGAGCACCTGGAAGAGATGGAACCCGTGTTCCGCAATTCACAGTTGCTAAGTTTCGATATCTCTGCATTGCAACATGCAGCGGCACCTGCCAACCGGATTTCACCGAACGGACTGAACGGGGAAGAAGCCTGCACACTCACGCGATTTGCAGGGATGAGTCCTTCCATCAACAGCATCGGTATTTATGGATATCGGATGGAACTGGATGAGCATGCGCTCACGGCCAAACAGATTGCGCAGATGCTTTGGTATTTTGTAGACGGGAGGTATAAGGGCTTGCAGGAAGCATCCTTACAGGAGAAAGATCATTTTAACGAGTTCCATATCAGTTTTTCAGAAGTGGAGACTTCCTTTCTGCAGAGCAAAAAGACCGGCAGGTGGTGGATGCAACTACCCAATAAACAGTACATAGCCTGTTCCTATAACGATTACATGCTGGCCAGTCACAATGAGATTCCCGAGCGGTGGCTGCGTGCACAAGAAAGAGAATAATATGAAATCATTTCCTGGTCTTTTGTTGCTGACGTTGTTCCTGTTTATGATCTCCTGCACCACGGGGCAGCATATCCGAAAACAAGTATCTGAGTTGCTGGCGGGTGATTCTGTGTTTGCCAATGCACACCTCGGCGTGTCTGTGTATGATCCGGCAGCGGGCAAGTTTATCTTCAGTTACCAGGACAACAAATACTTTGTACCCGCCAGTAACACGAAGATCATCAGTTGCTATGCAGGGATGAAATACCTGGATTCTGTGTTGGTGGGATTGAAGTATGTGCAGCTGGACACGGCGCTGGTGCTGATTCCTACGGGTGATCCCACCTTCCTTCACCGGGATTTTTCCAAACAACCCGTTGCAGATTTCATCAAAGGCCTGCAGGGAAAAACGTATATGGCCACCAACCATTGGGGTGACGAGGCTTTGGGCCGAGGCTGGAGCTGGGATGATTATTCCGATTATTATATGGCGGAGCGAAGTGCGTTTCCGGTGTACGGGAACCTGATACGCTGGTTCCAGGAAAAGGGTAAGAAAGAGAATCCCTCTTATGCCGGAGATACAGTTGATCTCTTTGTGTATTCGGAGCCAGAAGTAAATGGGAAGGTGAGTTTTGGAAAAGTTGAAAAAGGTGCAGCATTCAATGTGATCAGGGACCGGGATAAAAATGATTTTACGATTTACGAGGGCCAGGAGCAACATGCTGAAATCGATATACCTTATGTAACCTACGGCATTGAAACGGGGTTGCAATTGATGAAAGATTCCCTGCGTACAACGGTGTTGCCACTGGGCGGGAACCTTCAGAAATATTGGTTTGACGCGGCGAAGCCGGTGTACAGTCAGGAATTGGATTCCTTGTTGAAGCCGATGATGTACAATAGTGACAACTTCTTTGCTGATCAGATCCTGTTGATGGCGGGTATGAAACTCACGGGCGAACTGCGCACTGCCAAGGCTATTGATACCCTGCTGAAGACAGATTTAATCGGCTTCCCCGATAAGCCTAAATGGGTGGATGGCAGTGGCCTCAGCAGGTTTAATTTGTTTACGCCGCGTGATATGATCTGGGTCTTAGACAAGATGAAAAAAGAGTTCAGCTGGAACCGCATTACGGGTATCTTTCCTACGGGTGGTAAGGGAACATTACGCAGTTATGTAGGAGAGAACGGAAGACTATATGCCAAGACGGGGACACTCACCGGTGTGTTGGCTTTGAGTGGGTATGTGATCACAAAGAAAAACCGCACCCTGATCTTCTCCGTGATGGTAAACAATCACACCCAACCTACCCGCGTGATCAGGGAAAAGATCAGCAGTTTCCTCAAATACCTCATCGAAAATTATTGATGAAACATCCTTGTCAGTTGTTCCTGCCTGAATTCAATATAGGTTGGTGCGCCGTCAATGGTGGTATTGGTGGTGGCGCATGCGAAGAGCGATGATATGAGTGCGTGCATCTCTTTACTGGTCAATATTTTTCCTGCTTTGATGCTTTGTTGTGATACCATTGAGCGCACCAGTTTCTCCCGCTTGGAGAATTTGAAGTTGCTGGTAAAATGCTTGAATTGTTCCAGCAGTTGCTCGATAACTTGTTTTTCATTGCCTTGTTCCACATCTGCCGGTGTGCCCTGAACCACAAAACTATTTGTGCCGAAGGGTTCCAGCGCGTAGCCCAGCTGCTGAAGGTCAGGAAGCAGGTCATTCACGAGTACTGCATCGGCGGGTGTGCAGGAGATGCTGATGGGAAACAGACTTCTTTGTGTGGCCATCGGTTTTCCATGTGCCGCATCTGCGAGGCGCTCATACAATACCCTTTCATGTGCCAGTTGTTGGTTCACCACCAGGAATCCGCGGTTGGTGGGCACCAGGATGAATTGTTGCCTGATCTGCGTGAAGTCTGTCGTCCAATCGATCTCCAGAGCAGCACCTGCGCGGGGCACGGGTTGCATGCCGGGTGAAGCATCTTGTTGGGTATCCTGCATCAGATCCTTCCAGTTCTTGAGACCTGAATTCTTATCAATGAAATGAGCTTGATGCTTTTGCGTGAACGTGTGGAACAGAGACGATGAAGTAGCGTATTGTTGCTTGTCTTCCGTAAAAGGTTTGTTGATGGCATCCAGTTGCTGCACATGCGGATCCAGATCAAAATCAAGGGTTGGTGTGATGCTGTATTGGGCGAGCGCGTGTTTCACTGCGGCCTGCACAAAGGCGTACATGATTTTTTCATCATCAAACTTGATCTCCTGTTTGGTGGGATGTACGTTGATGTCAATATGTGCAGGATCAAGATCAAAGAACAACACATACATCGGGTATGCATCTGCAGGGATCAGGTCCTGGTAGGCATTCATGATGGCATGATGCAGATACGCGCTTCTGATGTATCTGTTGTTGACAAAAAGGTATTGGTCCCCTCGGGTTTTTTTGGCTGTTTCCGGCTTGCCCACAAACCCTGTGATGTCAAGGTAATCTGTATGTTCCTGAACGCTGACCAGCCTTGCGTTATAAGGTGTGCCGAGTAATTGTACGATGCGTTGCTTGAGGTTGCCCCGTTCCAGGTGAAATACTTGCTGGCCGTTGCTAGTCATCGAAAAAAACACCTGGGGGAAGGCGAGGGCAACGTGCATGAATTCATCAACGATGTGGCGCATCTCTGCGGCATTGCTCTTGAGGAAATTCCTGCGTGCGGGCACGTTGAAAAAAAGGTTCTTCATGGCGATGCTGGTGCCGTTGTTGGCGGAGCAGGGCTCCTGCAATTTCACTACACTGTTATCAATTTCAATGTAGGTGCCCAGTTCATCTTCTGCGCGTTTTGTTCTCAGTTCCACCTGTGATACGGCGGCGATGGATGCCAGTGCTTCCCCACGGAAACCCATAGTGCGGATCTGGAAGAGATCATCAATGTTCCGGATCTTGGAGGTGGCATGGCGCTCAAAGCTCATGCGTGCATCTGTGCCGCTCATGCCCTTGCCATTGTCTACTACCTGCACCAGTTGCTTGCCCGCATCCTGGATAATGAGCCGCACCTCAGTAGCGCCTGCATCCACGGCATTTTCAAGCAATTCCTTCACTGCACTAGCGGGCCTTTGGATCACCTCGCCAGCAGCAATTTGGTTTGCAATATTATCCGGAAGCAGTTGAATGATGTCGCTCAAATCCACTAATTTTAAAAGCCCTAAAATTACGACAATTTAAAGCCTGATGCAGAAGTTTATCGGAGTTCTTCTCTGTCTTTTCCTGATTTTTACCGCATATGCCCAGAAGACGAGTTCCTTGTCCAGAAAGGATTGGGTAGACTCTGTTTTCAAGACCCTAAGTCCTGAAGAAAAGATCGCGCAATTGATTGTGGTGCGCAGTTCTTCCATTGATTCGCGCACGGGTAAAGTGAGTTTTTATGACGAGAAAGTTGCGGATGCCATTCGCAGGTACAATGTTGGTGGTGTTTGTCTTTTTCAGGGCGGTCCGGTGCGGCAAGCGCTGATGCTGAACCAGTTTCAGATGATGGCGAAAATGCCGTTGTATGTTTCTATTGATGCGGAAACAGGGCTGGGCATGCGGATGGATAGTGTGCGGACCTTGCCAAGGCAAATGATGCTGGGGGCGGTCAGTGATCCCGGAATCATTTACGAGTATGGCCGATGGGTAGGAAAGCAATGCAAGCGCATTGGGATCCATATGAATTATGCGCCCTGCGTTGATGTAAACAACAATCCGGATAATCCGGTGATCAATGATCGCTCCTTCGGCGAGAATAAAGAAAAGGTAGCGGAGTATGCGATCATGTATATGAAGGGCATGCAGGCTGAAGGAATCCATACCTGCGCCAAACATTTCCCAGGTCATGGTGATGTGGCGGTGGATTCACATTTGGACCTTCCCGTGATCAACAAAACGCGTCAGCAGTTGGATTCATTGGAACTCTATCCTTTCCGGAAACTGATTGCGGCGGGTGTGGATGCGGTGATGGTGGGTCATTTGTTTATTCCTGTGATAGATAACAGGGAGCACAGGGCCTCATCGATCTCAAAAAATAACGTTACTACATTATTGAAAGAAGAACTTGGTTTCAAAGGGATGATCTTTACCGATGCGCTGGAGATGAAAGGGGTTGCCAAGTATTTCCCTGGTGGTGAGATCTCTTCTGAAGCACTTGCTGCAGGTAATGATCTTTTGTGTTTGCCCGAGGATATTGAAGGGACCATCGAATCCACAAAGCAAAAGATCAAAAAGAAACAACTCAGTTGGGATGATATTGATAGGAGTTTGATGAAAATCCTGCAGGCAAAGTATGATGCGGGCCTGGCCAATTGGAAGCCAACAGATACCACACATTTGGCAGAGGATCTGAACAGGTCTTCAAGCTCCATTCGCAAGCGGGTGGCAGAGCAGGCCATCACCATGTTGAGGTATGACGATAAAGCTGCGTTTCCATTGCAGCGCAGCAGGACGGGCAGGATCGCTTACCTTGCGTTTGGGATTGGTAATGATAACGTGATGGCTAAGCGCATGCGTAGTGATTACAATGCCGATGTGTATTACTACAATTATACCCGTGATTCTTTGCGCAATGCATCTTTGCTGCAGCTGCTGACCAGTCGCTATGATGCAGTAGTCATAGGCCTTCACCAACTCAGGCGTTTTCCTGCTGGAAAGTTTGGCATCAGTGAAGGTGCGCTGCAGCTCATTGAGTCTTTGCAAAATCGGGTACCCAACACCGTTATGGTATTCGGAAATCCTTATGCTGCCAGGTATGTGTCGTCTGCAAAAAATATCATCACATGTTATGAAGATGAATCCATCATACAGGAGACGGCAGCAGATATGTTGTTGGGGTTTCAGGTGATGCGTGGTACACTTCCTGTATCGGTTACATCGGCCTTTCCTTCCGGATCAGGCATTCAGCGCAGTATTCTCCCCGTGGCTACGGAGATCATTGGAATTGACATCAACGCGTTGGGCAGTATTGATTCCATTGCCAACGATGCGATCCGTCAGCATGCCACGCCAGGTGCAGTTGTTCTGGTGGCCAAGGATGGAAAGATTGCCTATTATAAAAGTTTCGGGCACTATACGTACGATAGTACGGAGAGAGCTACGTTGGAAAGCATTTACGATATGGCTTCGGTGACCAAGATTGCTGCCACCACGGTTTCCATCATGAAGCTGTATGACCAGGGCAGGCTGGATCTGGAGAGCCGCCTCGGGGATTTTATTCCCTGGGTGAGGGGAACCGATAAGGAGAAGATCGTGATCCGGGATCTGTTGTTGCACGAGGCTAGATTGAAAAGTTTTATTCCCTTTTATCGTGAAACAATGGATACGGCAACGGGCGTTCCATCTTCAAGGCTTTTTGCGAAAACGATGTCTGCTGGTTTTCCTTACCGTGTGGCAGACAGCATGTTTATGCAGACTAGTTACCGGGACACTTTGTATAAGCGCATTGCGGATAGTAAACTGGAGAAGCCCAATACGTATATCTATAGTGATAATGATTTTATTTTCCTGGGATTGGTTGTGGAGGCTATATCCGGCATGAAGCTGGAGGATTATGTACGGAAGGAATTTTATGAGCCGATGGGTCTCGTTACAACCGGCTTCAAACCGCGAGAGCGGTTTCCGTTGTCCAGGATTTCGCCAACGGAAAATGAAACATTTTTCCGCAGGCAATTGATCCGTGGCGATGTGCATGATCCCGGTGCCGCGATGTTTGGTGGTGTGGCGGGTCATGCGGGTTTGTTCAGCAATGCTTATGATCTTGCGGTGGTTCTTCAGATGTTGCTCAACAAAGGTGTGATCAACGGTCATCGGTTTTTATCAGACACAACTGTGATGCGATTCACTGCGTATGGCAGCAGCATCAGCAGGCGCGGACTGGGATTTGATAAACCGGAAAAAGACAATGGCACCCGCAAGGAACCATATCCTACGTCAAGTGCGTCACCATTGACTTTTGGTCATACCGGTTTCACAGGTATTGGTGCCTGGGCAGATCCAAAACATAATCTGATTTACATTTTCTTATCCAACCGTGTTCATCCAAATGGCAGCAACAAGTTGTTGCAGATGAATGTGCGTCCGAAGATTCATGAGGCGGTGTACCGCGCTTTGCGAGAGTAGGCATTGGGCAATAGGCAATAGGCAATAGGCATTGGTCTACAACCTTCTTATTTAGACATTTCAATCAACGCACCAGTGATCTCCTTCTGGTGGCTCCAGGGAATGAAATGGGTGCCTTTGGAGATCATGCGGATCTCTACTTTTGCGGCATTGGTCAGATTTGATTTTGCATAGTCAACATTACCAGGCGGAACCCATGTGTCCTGGTCACCATGAACGAGGTAAACTTTTGTAGTTACTTTCGGAAAATCATTTGCCAGCGATTTTACTTCTTCTTTAAAGTGTACGAGCTCTGTATTGCTGGGTTTAAAAGATCCGGGTAGAAAATGATTGAGCGGGAAGGTTTCCATCACATAGCGCCAGCTTTCTTTGGGTTCAAGTGCTGGATCAACAGAGCCGGCGATCAACATGATGCCACTAAACATTTGCGGCGCATCTGCAGCCATTTTTACCACCAACGGCCCGCCAAGTGAATGCCCTGCCAAATACACTGGTTTACCATTGTCCAGGTGTTTAATGACCGCCAGCAATTGCATACTCTGTTCAGCAAGGGGCATTGCAGTTCCAAATTCAGAATAGCCGAAGCCGGGTCTGTCAACTGCCACGATCCGGAAGTGAAACAGGAGTGCAGGCTCTTCCATGTATTTAGTGAAAGCACTCCAGGCGCTGGGTGATCCATGGATCATGACAAGGGTAGGTAAGGTATCGTTCCCTACCGAGACATAGTGGATCTGGTGTTGGTTAACGTTGACATATCCAGGCTTGAGGTCAAGCCCTTTACGGGCAAAATTCCGGACGGCACGTTCATCGGAGATTCTGAATGTCATGCATCCGGGTGCAATGAGTACCCAAAGGATAAGTATGGCTATGACGATGAACACGGTTTTCTTCAGAAACAACATACACTCACGATTTTACAAGTGCAGCAGCGCATATCATAAACAACGAATCCCGGGCGGATTAGTTCTTTTTCTTTGGCCGGAAATCGCGCGGTTCTCTCTTTTGCTGGTTTTGAGGGTTGCCCTGGTTTTTAGGTTGACCAGAATTATTTTTCTGGGGATTAGCCTGCTGACCCTGGTTGGGTTGAGGGCGATTTTTATCCCTTTGATCTCTTTCTTTCTGGCGTTTTTTCTGGCTGTTCCGCTCTAAGGTACGAAGGCTGATCTGGCCCACCACATCAACGAACTGCGGCTCAACTTCTTTCTTAACACCACCTGTAGTTACATCTGCCACTTCCAGCTCTTCCACCTTTGTTCCTTTCATATTCAGGGCCTTGATGCGCTTTACCGCTTCAATATTCAGCGGATACTGCCGGCTGCTGTCTGGCAATACATACCACATCAGGTTTTTGAAAATATCTTTTTTGACCAGCATGGCATTTCCCTTCTGTGTTTCCAGGATATCGCAATGATCAGGGAATTGTTGAAGCGCATCCAGGTAGGTATCCAGTTCGTAATTGAGACAACATTTCAATCTGCCGCATTGTCCGCTCAATTTGGTTTGGTTGATACTCAGGTTTTGGTAACGGGCGATGGTTGTGGTAACACTTTTGAAATCACTCAACCAGGTACTGCAGCAAAGTTCCCTGCCGCAACTGCCGATGCCGCCTACTTTTGCAGACTCTTGCCTTGCACCAATCTGCTTCATTTCCACTTTTACCTTGAATTCTGAGGCATATGTTTTAATGAGCTCACGAAAGTCAACCCTGTCATCTGCAGTATAGAAAAATGTAGCCTTCCTGCCGTCAGCCTGGATCTCCACTTCACAAAGTTTCATCTCCAGCTTGAACTGCCGTGAGATGGCTCTTGCGCGGATCAGCGCCTCTGGTTCGCGAGCTTTATTTTCCTTCCATTTCTGGATGTCCATGTCATTGGCCCGGCGGAGAATCTTTTTCAGTTCCGGAGACGACTCGTCCACACCTCTTTTTTTCATCTGTAGGCGTACCATTTCACCAGTGACGTTGATCTCACCGATATCAAAACCGCTCACGCCTTCAACCGCCACGAGATCACCTTTAGTATATGTTTGAAGGGAGGTATTGCGATAGAACTCTTTCCTGCTGCCCTGGTTGAAGGAAATTTCAATCACTTTACATGAGCTTTCAGGATCATGAAAGGGAAGATTCGCCAACCAGTCGTGCACATTGAGCCTGTTGCATCCCCCACTGCTACATCCGCCGTTGCTCTTGCACCCAGACGGTTTTCCATTGCTATTTGTTCCACATGAGCTACAGCCCATAAAATCGTATGTATTATTTATAAAGAAACCCCTTTTGGGGGTTGATTAAAGTAAAGGTACTGAATTTTAGGTAAACGCTGAATGAGGGCAGGGGGCAGAGCGGGGTTCAATCTGCCCCCTGCCCTACAACCCCTGCCCTTTCTTAAATGATTTCCATCACTGCATTATCCTTGATAATATGGTAGATCCTGATCGTCAGTGCCTGGAACAGGATCTTGGCATTGGCATTTCGTTCAATATGATAAACCGCATCGTCTAGCACCTGCAAAATAGCCTGCTGCTGGTCAAGCGTAGCAATTTTATTGATTCGCTCTGCGAAGTCGGATTCCGCTTGAGGCAGCTGCATATGCTCTTTGCCGAGGATCTGCAGGTGAATACTTTGTTCCAGGAGGTGATTAAAGTAACGGAGCAGCTGCTTTTGTTTTTCCCTGCCCAAGGCTGCGGCTTCGGCTACCCATTTCACCTGGTCCGCCGGCCCCGTCCTCAGCGTGGCATTCAGCCAGCTTCGCACCATCTCCTGCCAGTCGGCCCCGGCATGCTGCATGCTCAACATGGCTTCACGGTAGCTTCCTTCGGCGGTAGATGCTGCCTGATGGGCTGCCTCTTGGGATGCACCTGCCCTTGCGATCAGCGCCTGCGTCAACTCCTTCACGTTCAGCATCGGAATACGTACCAACTGTGTGCGGGAAAGAATGGTGGGAAGGATCTTTGATTCATCCCGCGCTACCAATATGAACAGGGTGTTTGCCGGAGGTTCTTCAATGAGTTTCAGGAGTTTGTTGCCTTCGTTTCCTAAATACTCCGGCATCCACATCAACAGGATCTTATAAGTGCTTTCAAAACTTTTCAGGTTCAGTTTGCGAATGATGTCATTGCATTCATGCGCAGTAATATTTCCCTGTTTGTTTTCCGCGCCGATGAACTGCAACCAGTCATATACATCACCGTAAGGTTGGATCGGCACAAATTCACGCCATTCCTTAATGTAATCTGTAGCAACGGGCTTATCACCTGATTTGCGCGTTATCACTGGATAGGAATAGTGAATATCCGGATGAACCATATCTGCAGCCTTTAAGCAAGCCAGGCATTGACCGCAGGCATCATCAGGGATCACAACTGGTTCTGCATCCCCAAACAACGAGGACCCGGGAGTAGTGTTATTGTTTACTTTTTCGCAAACGAGGTATTGCGCCATAGCCAGTGCCAGCGGCAATCCACCTGTTCCATCCTTAGCCAGGAAAATTAAGGCATGGCTCAGACGATTTGTCTTAACCATGCCTGTCAGGCTTTCTTTTACAGCAGCCTGCCCGATCACGTCACTGAATCTCACGCTATTTCAACAGTTTGGTAATCTCTTCGCTCGTTGGGTTTACAGCACTGGGAAATACTGCGATCAGTTTTCCGTTTTTGTCAAGCAGGAATTTGGTAAAGTTCCATTTAATCTCTGCGTCCTGCACGCCATTTTTTTCTTTGCTGGTGAGGTACTGGAATAAAGGATGGATGTCGCTTCCTTTCACAGAAACTTTTTCTGCCATCGGGAAAGTAACGCCATAGTTTTTCTGGCAGAATTCCTTGATCTCAGCATTGGATCCAGGCTCTTGTCCGCCAAAGTTATTTGCGGGAAATCCTACGATCACAAGTTTGTCTTTGTTTCCTTCATACAGTTTTTCCAGGTCAGCATACTGCTTGGTGTAACCACACTGTGAAGCCGTATTGACGATCAGGAGATACTTGCCTTTGTACTTAGAAAAATCGATGGTGTCTCCGCTAAGCGAAGGCACTTTGAAATCATACACTGAAGCTGCCGCAAAAAGGGTAAGGGCCATTGTTGCTGTTATTAACTTGATCATCATGTTATTGTTTGGTAGTAAAACAATGAGACACCGCTTTTGGTTGAGCAGGTATGAATAAAGGTAGCATTTCTATTGCTTTTCAAAGCTGCCTATGTCTGGTTGTGCGTCCCTGGGTAGTCCGTCCCTGTCAACAGCAACCCCTGCAGCCTTGCCCTTGTTGATGGCAGGTGATCTGCCCTTATTGATCCTGAAATCAAAATATCGGGAATTGTCAGCGATAGAATCAAACAAAGGCGGTTGGTTCACGAGGTTGTTCAACAAGGTGGCATTGGTGAGCGGGTTGGCGGCTTTATAGAGGTTGTTTTCCATCGTCACATTAAAGATGTTGTTTCCTCTTTTGGAGATCAGGATCTCGTCGTCCACGTTTCCGTTTTCTCCCCAGAAAATATTGTTGGTCAGCGTTGCAGACAGATCAAAGCTGTTGATCTGCGTGGTGGAATCCCAGTTGCTGAGAATGCAAACTGGTTTTGTATGGGAGATGAATACATTGGCGTAACTGGCAACGGTACAGTGTGTGAACTCATACCTGCCGCCTCGCGCGATGAGGATGTTGATGCCGCTATTGCTGATCAGGCAGTTGACGGCGCGTATCTGGGAGTTGATTCCATAGACGCCTGCATCATAAATATTATCTAATGTGCACTGGTTCAGGCTGAGTTTCGGAAACGAAGTGGATGGGCCGATGGCCACCACGCCCTGGAATGCATTTTTGATGATCACATTTGTCAGCTGGTTCTGCTGGCTGGTTTCCCGGAAATAGATGCCGGGCCAGCTTGCAGGCAGGTCTCTGTATTCTTTATCCAGACGGTCGCCCTGAAATACGATGGAATCTGTTTTGGTGCCGATGGCACGGAGGGTTCCGTCAACAATAAATGGTGCATCTGCGTGCAGGTAGATCCTTGTTCCGGGGTTAATGGTAAGGGTACTGCCCTGTGTGACTTGTACACCGCCGATGATTACATAAGGCAGGGTATTGTCCCAGGTGGTTGGCGTGTTGATCTGTTCTCCCCTGATATAGCGGGCATTCTGGCCGTAGGCAGTCAGTTGCACTTGTAAGTTGTTTCCATTGAACTGAACCTGGATGCTGTCGGTGATTAGGAAGGGAGCCGTGTTGGCATTGGGGTTCACGTTAACCGTTACGAATACATATATACTATCTCCCCCTGCTATTTCCAGGTCTCGTACCTGGGGGCCGGGTATACCATCTGCATTGATGCGAAAAGCCGAATTGTTGCCGCCACCCAGCGCAATGCTGCTGATCTTCAATCTGGACTCATTGAGGTTGAAGATCTTAAACGAGGCGGTTACAGAACCTGCCGTGGTGAAAACGGTGTCAAAGCGGACGGTGTCTGCAGAAATGAATATCCGGGCATCCGGACTGGTGATCACGGACTCTTTCTTACATGCCTGGAGGTAGGTAAGAGCGCAGATGAAGATGAAAAGGGCTTTTTTCATGGATGGGTAAAAATACAACGAAGGATTCACTTCATGGCTATGGCCAGGGTGGCAATGGATGTTTTCACACCGGGGATGGCATTAAGGATGCTTGCACAGGCGTCAAGGGTGGCGCCTGTGGTGATCACATCGTCAATCAGCAGAATATGGCGACCGGCAACGGAGTCAGGTACCGGGCAGACAAATTGCCGTTGCATCTGGAGCCATCGTTCTTCCCTCGACTTATGCGTTTGGGTGCCCTGGCTGGAAATTCTTTGGAGGGCGGTGGTTTTCACGGGAACCTGAAGGACTGAAGAAATGCCTTCTGCGAGCAGGGTACTTTGGTTATAACCCCGCTGTTTTTCCCTTCCGCGGGTGAGCGGGAGGGGTACAAGGAGGTCAACTGCGCCAAATCGCGCCTCGTTCAAGATTGCGCGACCCATCATTTTTCCCATAAAAATGGCCAGATCTTTAGCCCCTTCATACTTGATCTGATGTACGAGTGATTGCACTAAAGAGTCTTTAGTGAAATACAAAAGTCCCATCGCTGCAAAAATGTTTGTTCGCCCGAAGAACATCTTCTCTGCGGGATTGTCTGCATTTTTTTCAAAGCGAGTGAAAGGGAGTGATGATAAACAGGCAGCGCAGAGTTGTTGCTCTTGTTGTGGAATGTCAACGGCACATCCTTTGCAAAGATGAGGATAGAACAAGTGCAACAAGGCCTCGGCATACCTGGTGATGTGGCTCAGCATCAAAACAGGAGTTGATACACTTCATCCACTCTTCCGGCAGTGAGGATCTCGATACCCGGGTGATGGTCAGGACTTCTCTTGTTATGTTTGCTGATGATGATTTTATCAAACCCGAGTTTTTCAGCTTCTGCAATTCTTTGTTCAATCCTGTTCACTGCCCTGATTTCTCCACTGAGACCAACTTCACCCGCAAACACAATTTTCTGTGAGATGGGAACATCTTCAAAAGAACTGAGGAGTGCGCACACCATGGCGAGGTCAAGTGCAGGATCTTCAATTTTCAAACCACCGGCAATATTGATAAAGACGTCACGCGTACCAAAATGAAATCCTCCACGCTTTTCCAACACAGCAAGTAAAAGTTGCAAACGCCTGCTGTCAAATCCGCTAACTGTTCTTTGTGGAGTACCATAAACAGAAGGAGTAACTAATGCCTGTACTTCAACGAGGAGAGGACGAAGTCCTTCCATTGTTGCTGCAATAGATACGCCACTCAGTTGATCTTCTTTTTGCGTGATGAGAATATCTGATGGATTGTTGACGGGTTTCATTCCGCCCGATGTCATTTCATATATACCCAGCTCAGATGTAGACCCAAAGCGGTTTTTCGTGGTTCTTAGGATTCGATATGCATAGTGTTGATCACCTTCAAACTGCAGAACAGTATCCACCATATGTTCCAATAATTTTGGTCCGGCGATGGTACCATCTTTAGTGATGTGACCGATGATGATCACTGGTGTTTGTGTTTCTTTCGCGTATCGTTGAAATTCTGCTGCCGTTTCACGAATCTGTGAAATGCTGCCAGGTGACGAGTCAATAAATGGAGATTGAAGTGTTTGGATTGAATCGATGATGACAAGTTCCGGCTTTAGCTTTTTTATCTCCTGAAATATAATTTGTGTAGAGGTTTCCGTCAGCAAATAGAAATCCGGATGTTTGATCTGAAGTCTGTCTGCCCGCATCTTGATCTGTTGTTCGCTTTCTTCACCACTTACATAGAGTGTAGTGAGTGAAGACATCTGCAATGCGTTTTGTAGGAAGAGGGTAGACTTTCCGATCCCAGGTTCTCCGGCAACGAGCACACGTGATCCCGGAATGATACCGCCACCAAGTACACGATTCAGTTCACCGTCATGTGTGACGATTCTTTTTTCTTCACTGCTTTCAATATCCTGGATGAGCGTTACTTTATTTCCTTTCTTCTCTTCTTTCCAGTCTTGTTTCGTTTTCGAGGTTTCCTTAGAGACCAATTCTTCGATAAAAGTGTTCCATTGTTGGCAGGAAGGACATTTACCCAACCATTTTGCCGATTCATAACCACAGTTGCTGCAAAAAAAACTTGTTTTCACTTTGCTCATGGTGTAAAGGTATGGTAGTGAAGTTGCGCTGTCATGAGAAAAACACCTGATAAAAAGGAAAAAATCAGCGAGCGTAAGAGAGAAAAAAATCAGGAAGGAGGGATATGTAAAAAGGGCCAACTTTCGCTGACCCTTGATACTTACTAACCCATTAAATTCTTGCACTAAATTACAATTTGCTCTCAGATTACAAAATAAATTTTTGGTGTTGTGAATAACTTAGGGGAGGGGTGCAGGTCGCGTATATTCAGCTATAAGTTATTGGTAATCAGTTATTTGTTATTTTTTTTCACCTGAGAAAATTTGTGAAGTTTGTCAAATTGACTTCTAAAAAACCTCATTCAAAATAGCTCTGTCAAAACGGCGCTATTTTTTGGAAATCTGGGAGTTGGACATCAATTTGCAGGGTATTCCATATTATATAAAACCGTAGAATCATGGGTTCAATTTATTTGGTTTCGATCATTTTTGTTGTCATCAGCATGTTGGTCTCCTGGGTGCTGAAATCTAAGTTCAACCAGTACAGTAAGGTTGGGCTGGCTTCCGGGCTTACAGGTAAGGAAGTTGCGGAGCGGATGCTTAAAGAGAATGGGATCTACGATGTTCAGGTTGTTTCTGTGGAGGGTTTTCTGAGTGACCACTATAATCCATTAAACAAAACGGTTAACCTGAGTCCGGAGGTTTATGCCAGCAGTAGCATTGCTTCTGCTGCGGTGGCGGCCCATGAGTGCGGCCATGCGGTTCAGCATGCCACGGCTTATCCCTGGCTGACGATGCGCAGCAAGCTGGTACCTGCGGTACAATATAGCTCGATGTTTGTGCAGTGGGTATTGATTGCAGGCATCCTGATGATCAAGGTTTTTCCTTCTTTACTACTTGTAGGAATAGTTCTCTTTGCTTTGACCACTATTTTCAGTGTAATTACCCTTCCGGTGGAATTTGACGCCAGCAATAGGGCGCTAGCCTGGTTGAAAAATACGGGCGTAGCAACCCCTACGGAGTTCCCCAAGGCCAAAGATGCCTTAAAATGGGCCGCTACTACATATGTTGTTGCAGCTTTAGCTTCCATTGCCACGCTTGTTCAATATATACTGTTATATATGGGCGGAAGTAGGAGAAACTAGGAGAAAAGCGAGTTTATTTTTTGGAAAGCCCTGTTTTAAAGCAGGGCTTTTCTTTTTTTATTCATATTTTAAAAATATTAATGTGTATTTCAATTTTAGCTATTAAAAGGCTGGTTAAACCATTTAGCGTGTTCCCCATTGTCTTATATATTATATATATTTATATATGAATTATTTTGGCGACAATGGCACAAATATATCAGAGGTTGTGCAGCAGGTTGAGCGGTGGTTTTGTCTCCTTTTTTGGCGTTTACATTCTGTTAACATATTTTCGTCATCTTCAAAAACCAAAAACTGAACTACTACATGAGAAAATTACTCTCTCTGTTATGTGCCATGATGCTCATGGTACATTTCGCTGTAGGTCAAACACTGGAAGTGTCAGGAAAGGTATCTGATGAGAACGGTAACCCCGTCTCAGGTGCGTCTGTGGTAGACAAAGCCACAAAAGTAGGTACTACTACTGATGCGCAGGGTAACTTTAAGTTGACCGCCAGGCGTGGGGCCACGCTGGTTATTTCTTACGTGGGCTTTGACTCCCGTGAGATTCTCGCAAACACTGCTGATTTCCAGGGAATCCAACTGAAGGGTGCCAATCAGGCGCTTTCTGAAGTTGTTGTAACTGCCCAGGGTATCAGGCGTGAAAAGAAAGCACTGGGTTATGCCGTGGCTTCTGTAGACAAGAAGCAATTGGAACTTCGCCCTGAAAACGACGTTGTTCGTCTGTTGAATGGTAAGGCTCCTGGTGTGAACATTCTTCCTCCCTCCGGTATGTCTGGCTCGGGTACAAACATCATCATCCGTGGTGTAAACACCATTACTGGTGGCTCTACACCTCTGTTTATTGTGGATGGTGTACCTTTTGATGCCTCTACCAATGCGCAGGCAGGTTTCCAGTATGGAAATACAACTTCTTCCCGCTTCCTTGATCTTGATCCAAACAACATCGAGAACATCAGCGTGTTGAAAGGTTTGAGTGCCACTACCCTGTATGGTGAGTTGGGACGGAATGGTGTGGTGATGGTAACTACTAAGAACGGTGCCAACAGGCGCACGGCTAAGAAAACCGAGATCACCCTCAGTCAGTCTCTCTTCGTAAACAAAGTAGCCAACCTTCCCGAGTATCAGAACACTTACGGTTCTGGTTTCGATATGTCTTCTGGTTTGGCGTTCTTCTCTAACTGGGGTGCTCCTTTCAAGACGCCTGCAGATTCAGTAGCGCATCCTTATTCAAGGGCTGCGTTGAATGGATCTTTGCCCCAATACATTGGAAGAAGGTATCCGCTAGAGCCCAAAAACAGTGTAGAGAAATTCTTCCGTACGGGTTTGATCCGCACTACTTCTGTTAACCTGGCAACCTCATTGGGTAATGGTTCTTCGTTGAGTGCCAACTATGGTTACACAGATGATGAAGGTTTTACTCCTGGTAACAGGCTGATCAAAAATACATTTGGTATCGGTGGTACTGCAAAGTTGTCTAACAAGTTCACTTTCATGGGAACTTTCAACTATGCACTGACTGATTTCAAATCTCCTCCTACTTCAACGTCCTTTGGTTCTAACCCAACCACATCTTCTGTGTTTGGTAACCTGTTGTATACGCCTCGTGCAGTTGATATCCAGGGCCTTGAGTACGAAGACCCAATTACAAAGGGTTCTATTTACTATCGCCCAGGTAATGACATCCAGCATCCGCTCTGGACCGTTAACAACTCTTTTGTTGGCCAAAAGGTAAACAGGTTGTTCGGTAACATGTCTTTACGGTATGATTTCTCCAGCAACTGGAACATAATGTATCGTATTGGTTATGATAACTATTCTGACTACAACTATCTTTCACAAAACAAAGGTGGTGTAGTGGGTGGTAATGACTACCAGCTCGGTATTCACAGGACAGTTACTGGTGTTAACCAAATCTGGGATCATTCAATAATTACACAGTATAATACCAAGTTTGGAAGTGATTTCAGATTGGGCATAACCGCTGGTGCAAACTCTCAGGAACGTTTATACAGCCAACAGGGTCAACGTTCTACACAACAGCTGGTGTATGGTCTTTTTGATCATGACAACTTCATTGTGCATGATAACAATACTGAAGACGGTGGCCGGATCGATTTCCAACAGAAAACCATTTCACTCGGTGTGTTCGCGCAAGCTGAACTGTCTTATAAAGAATGGATGTATGTAACAGTTGGTGGACGCCAGGGCTGGTCTTCTAACCTGGAGAAAGCCAACAGGAATCTTTTTTATCCTTCGGTGAATGCGTCATTTATACCTACTGCAGCATTTGAAGGTTTGAAAGGCAACTCTACACTGAATTTCCTGAAGTTCCGTGCTGGTTATTCAACATCTGCAAACTTTGGTGCACCGTACAACACCAGACCAATTTTGTCTATCAACACCAAC
>REAQ01000223.1 GCA_004294195.1 Sphingobacteriales bacterium
CTGGGCTGAAATGATGGCCTCAGGGCAAACCGTACCAGCCCGCCAGACACACTGCCTACATACCGCTGCCTGTTGGTGAGGTCATATAATATAGGCGCGGTGGAACCTGCATTGAAATTGGCAATTTCCACATACATTCCTGCAGGATTGGCGCCAAGTTGAAATTCAAAAAGCTTTGCACCGCCGAAATCAAACTTCCTGGCATACGTAATGCTGTAAGCAGCCACAACCATGCGATCCACAAGCCTTGAATCTGCAGTAGTGCTTCCAAGTACAATCTGATCACCACCTGGGCGGCCAATGACACTGGACGCAAAGTTTGCCTGTTTGGTACCTGCTGCGAAATAGTTCAACGGTTCATCAATAACTCTCGTACCATTAAGGGATATCTGAATATTTCTGGCCGTAAATGTATTGCCTGATGCTGTTACACTTAATACCGCGGTTGGACCACCAGGATAAACAGCCAGATCACCCAAAGACTCCGTCCTTGGTGTACCAGCATAAATATCGTTACTGCTCCATCCTTCACCAGGATCATAAGATGAAGAATACACATACGCCGTTTTCAGATCAACTGCAAAACCCGGGTTGATCATCTCTTTGAATGCCTTGCGGAAAGTGTAGGTAAAAAATTGTTCGGTAGGTAAGGTGTTGCCCGCTACATCATTGACTTCACTGGTCATTCGCTGTCCTGATCCTGTCGGAAACACTGCGAGGAAATATGACGAGGTGTCGGTTTCCAAACTCCAAACATCACTGGGTTGCATACTCACCTGCCGATACAGCTTGTTGTCTGCTTTACCATCGTTCATTCTGCCATAAAACTCAACAAAATCAGATCCTCCCAGAGGTCCGGAAGGAACGGATGTAAACAAAGGCACTTCAACGCCATTGCGAAACAATCTGAGTTGCTCTACCGGCGTACCGCCAATACCTGCAGCATCAAGTGTTGCGCGATTTATTCTATATATCCCGTTGGTTACAACTTTGAATTTGTAGTATGTTTTTGAATAGTCGATCCATTCGTTGTTAAACTGGGCATTTACACCCAGGCACATCGACATCAACCCTATCAAAAAAAGAACTCTTTTCATACGTGGATGTTTTGGATCAGCTTTTCTTTTTCGTTTTGACGAGATTCAGACGCAAAGAAAAAATATGGGTATACAATGGATTAGACTGATTGGCAAGGTTAGTAAATGCGTAATCAATACCAATGTGTTTCAGCTTGAAACCTACGCCAATGCTGGGTTGGTAGATCCACACCTTTTTCTGGTTAAGCGTATCACCGTCTGCCAGCGCTTGCTGAAAATTATAAATACCTGTACGTAAGAAGATGATTTGTTTATAACCCAGTTCAAGTCCGATCCTGGGATCTACACTCACAGGATCCGCACTTACTAACACATTTCGTTTACCGTCAAAGGTGATGTCCATATTAACCTCTGTCAACAGGTTGATGTCTTTGCTAAGTTTAAAATCATATGCCGCACCTGCCACAAGGCGGGGTGCAGTAAGCTCGGTAGACTTCACCGGAATATCATTATTAGTGAGATAGAGAATCTCTTTCTCCTGTTCCGTAAAATTGAAAGTCCATGCGTTGAATGTTGTGGTCAGGTCTCTCGCAGCTAAGCCGAGTTTCCATCGGCCAGTCTGGTATTGTATGCCCGCATCAAGACCAAATCCCCAAGCGCTGGCAAATGTGCCCACGTTCCGGTGAATGATCTTCGCGTTAACGCCGAAGCTAAGGCTTTTCGTTTCTGTCTTTCGGATCGTTTGTGCGTAAGACAGAAGGAAAGCATAATCAGCAGAGGAGAAAGACCGGATATTGTTATAGTTGATCGATCCGTCTGGTTCAATGAGGAACAAGGTATTGGGGATATCATCCACACCAAACCGGAGGATGGAAATACCCAGGGTGCGTTTTTTATCAGTCATGGGGATCGCCAGACTTAGGAAATCGTATTTACCAATTCCTGCAAAATACTCAGCATGCATAAGGGAAAGCACAGGGTAGTCTTTAATACCCGTCAGGCCTGCAGGATTCCAGTAACCTGAGGTACCGTCCTGGGAAGAAGCCACCTGAGCACCTCCCATAGCCAAGCCTCGCGCACCGGCACCAATATTCAGAAATTCATTGGAATACTTCCTGAATTGTGCCCAACCGCTCAGGGTCAGGAACACAGAAAGAATCGTGAGGGTTAGGTTCTTGTTCAGTTTCATCCGGTAAACTTTCCAATAAGCAATTATCTCAATCACCTTATCAATCAAGGTATTATACAAAGTTAACCCTTAACTGACCAATGATCGGACTATTGTGTAACTAAAATAGATTAAATAAACGCCCAATAGGTTGGGATATTGCCTTTCTGCAGTACTCATTCATGTCATACATTTGCGCCAAATTCATTGGAAATGAACCTGATCGAAGAGCTGAAGTGGCGGGGAATGTTACAGGACATCATGCCCGGTACTGAGGAAATCCTGCAGAAAGAACAAGTAACCGGATATATCGGATTTGACCCCACAGCTGATAGCCTCCATATCGGCAGCCTTGTACCTATACTCCTACTGGTTCATTTGCAAAAAGCCGGTCACAGGCCCATCGCGCTGGTAGGTGGAGCAACAGGCATGATTGGCGACCCAAGCATGAAAAGTGAAGAAAGAAACCTTCTGGATGAAGACAGCCTGCGCAGGAATGTTGACGGTATCCGGGCGCAACTGGAGAAATACATCGATTTTAACCCATCCCACCCCCACGCGGCAAGGCTGGTGAACAACTACGACTGGTTCAAAGACATCTCCTTCATCCATTTCCTTAGGGATGTGGGCAAGCACCTCACGGTGAATTACATGATGTCCAAAGATTCCGTTAGGAAGCGAATTGAAGGGGAAACGGGGATCAGCTATACTGAGTTTGCTTACCAACTGATGCAGGGATATGATTTTTACTGGCTCTACGAAAACATGGGCTGTAAGTTGCAGATGGGTGGAAGCGATCAGTGGGGAAACATCACTACAGGTACAGAGTTGGTACGCCGCAAGGCCGGAGGAGAAGCATTTGCTTTCACCTGCCCACTAATCAAAAAGGCCGACGGAGGAAAATTTGGAAAAACAGAGAAAGGCAATGTTTGGCTGGATCCAATTAAAACCTCCCCCTACCATTTCTACCAGTTCTGGCTTAATGCTACCGATGCAGATGCAGAAAAATGGCTGCGCATTTTTACTTTCCTAACCAGGGAAGAAATAGAACCTTTGGCGGCTGCACACCAGCAAGACCCGGGAAAACGCATCTTGCAAAAGAAACTCGCGGAAGAAGTGACACGTTTCATTCATGGACCAGAGGAACTGGAAAAGGCCATCCAAACCACGGAGAAATTATTCTCTGGCAATGCCGCTGAGAATATCCGGGAATTGAATGAAGAAGAACTGCTACAGTCGCTGGAAGGTGTTCCGGTTTTTGAAGTGGCTGAAGAGGCTTTTGCGCAAGGGATCGATGTGGTTTCCTTAATGGCTGAAACCGGTGTTTTCCCAAGCAAAGGGGAAGCCAGAAAAATGATCCTGGGCGGTGGTGTGAGTGTGAACAAGGAAAAACTGGCAGATGCAAATACGGTCATCAATACCGCTTTTCTTCTCCATGGGAAGTATATACTGGTTCAAAAGGGCAAGAAAAACTTCTACCTGATCAAAGGGATTTAACAGCCTCCCACATTTTTTCGGCTACCAGCTTATTGCCGGCGGCATTCAAATGTACCCGATCAGTTGTGAGAATTCCGGACTCTTTGTTTTCTGGGTTGTTCTTGAGGTTGTACTCGAGAAATGATTTTCGCAGATCAACAACGGACAGGTTGAATTTCTTTGCAAGTCCCCGGATGATATTGCTATACTTGTTAAGGTCGCCGTCCTGCTGGTTGGAGAAGTCCGTCCTTTCTCCTATACAGGCTGGTGTAGCCAATACTACTTTAATGTTCCGTTTTAGTAACTTATCTATGACAGAAGTGTAGAACTTTTCAAATTTGTCTGGATCA
>REAQ01000224.1 GCA_004294195.1 Sphingobacteriales bacterium
ACGCTTACCCCTTTTGCTGCGCAGAGAAAAGCATCCTTCTGGCAAATGATCCTACCATTATACTCTTGAAGATCCAACGGGATGATCTTACCCGGATAAGGTGAGGCAAATGCCACTTTCTTTTTACCCTGGCCCACATTGGTGAACGCGGTCATGAAAAGGCTTTCACCGGTGAGCACCCGCTTACCTGCGCTTAGCAGTTTATCAAAGATGCTTCCGGAAGAACGCTTTGACCCATCGCCAAAGATGGTTTCCATCTGCACGCCATCGTCCATAAACATAAAACTTCCGGATTCCGCTATCGCGGTTTCCATGGGATCCAGTTCCACTTCCACATACTGCATTTCTTCTCCATGGATCTTGTAGTCAATTTCGTGATTGCTTCTCTCAAACATAATTTGTAGTTGAATAATGAAGAAGTCCTAAACCGTTTCCAGGTTGCAAGGTAAAAGAGAAAGGCGAAAGGATTTTCCTTTCGCCTCCCCCTAAACACTCCCCCTCAACACTAACCCTTCAATTTCCCGTTCCAAACCGGCTTACCCTGTAACTTGCGCACCAGGTACATCAGGCCGGTAAGAATAAAGAAGAAAGGACCCAGCAGGCCAAAAAGACCTACCCATTTACCACCAAAGAACTTAGCCATCGGTCTGCGCAATCTCTCCGCCATCAGGTACATACCTGGCACCATGATCAGTGTCATAAAGAACGCGAAGATCAATCCCCAGATGATCGTCCAGCTCAATGGCTTCCAGAACACCGCATTATCTCCACCGAAGAAAATATTCGGATTCCAGTCGGTGAACATCGTCACGAAATTGATATTCAAACCCACCGCCAGAGGGATCAGGGCGAGGATCGCCGCAAGTGCTGTCAGCAATACCGGAACAATCCTGGTTTTACCTGCCTGCACAACGGCCTCATGTGTCTTATATCCACGTTGCCGTAGTTCATCGGCAAACTCAATCACAAGGATTCCGTTCTTGACCACAATACCCGCGAGACCAATAATACCAATACCGGTCATCACCACTGAAGCGGTACTTCTGGTAATTGCATAACCCAGCAATACTCCGATCACACTAAAGATGATCTCAGACAATACAATCACCGTTTTACTCAATGAGTTAAATAGCAACACGAGTACAAGGAGGATCAGTCCGATGGAAATCACCAACGCCTTGCCCAGGAAATCAAAAGTCTCCTGCATCTGCTCCTGCTCACCCGTCTGCGCAATCGTCACATCCTGTGGCTTATCCTTGAAGTCATTGATGGCTGAAAGAATATCCTGATTCACTGCTGCCGGTGTATAACCAGCAGACGTGAGCACGTTACTGAAAATCGTAATCACCCGCTTGGCATTTTTCCGTTTGATGCTGCCATAAGTGCTGGTGAGTTCATAATTCACTACTGAACTAATGGGCACCTGCTTAATCTGTCCTGTTGTAAAATCACGATAGGTGATACGCATATTTAACAGGTCCGTCAGGCTCTTACGTTGCAGCTCATTGTTACGTAGCTGTATTTTATATTCGTCTTCGTCAAGTTTTAATTTCGATACTTCCTTTCCAAACAGTGCCGTCCTGATCTCAAGACCGATCTGTGCCGTGGATATGCCCTGAATCAAGGCTCGTTCCCTGTCTACAGAAATGGTGACTTCAGGATTGCTGAGATCTACGTCCAGTTTCAGTTCTTCCACACCAGGAATATTCTTTCTAACGAGGTAGTTCTTCAGGTCAACGGCGGTCTTGGTCAGTGTTTCAAAATTCTCACCACTGACTTCAATATTGATGGGTGGCTGCGTGGGCGGACCAGCAGCTTCCTGCGCCACAGAGATCTCTGCACCTGGAATACCCTTGATGGCCGCACGAATGCTGTCCAGATAAGGACCTGTAGACACCCCATGCCGCTCTTCAAACGGAACGAAGTTCACCTGAATCCGTCCTTGTTCCGGACGAGTACTGCGGTCGTTCGCATTCGGATCTGACGCACCTACGGCAACGTTGGAGATCACACTTTCCACTACTCTGTTTCCAGTACCGTTTTTCATGCCCAGCACTGTATACACTTTATTCTCCAGGCTCCTGGTCACGGAATCCGTAAACTTGACATCTGTACCGGAAGGCAACTTCAGGTATACGTAGATGTTATTAGGATCGCCCTGGGGAAACAAGAGTACAGGCACGTTTCTCGCACTAAAAAACATAAACGAAGCCACCAGCAAACCAAAGGTTGCTGCAAGCAGGTAAGCGGGTCTCCAACCTTCCAGCGTCCAGCGCAACAAGCGCTCATAGCTGTTCATCATTGCTGGTAAAAGCCTATCCTGGAAATGCTTAATGGCTCCGGACAAAATATACCTGTTAAAGATCGCGAGGACCAGGAAACAGATCAGCAGGTTACCCATGAACCTGTACGCAGCCTGGTCAGCCATATAACCATACCCATCAAGGATGATGACCAGTGCTACTGTTGCCCAAAACAACGGCTTCTTAAAGATGGCAGATTTCGGTTCTTTCTCGTGCTCTTCATGCGTCATGAAATCCACTGCGAACACGGGGTTCATGACATATGCAACAATCAACGATGCAGTAAGTGTAAAGATCAACATCGTAGGCAGGTAAATCATAAACTTACCGATAATACCAGGCCAAAACAGCAAGGGTATAAACGGTGCAAGCGTGGTAACGGTACCTGCCAATACCGGAACAAATACCTCACCTGCCGCAAAACGAGCAGCATCTTCAGATGAGATCCGTCCCCCACCCTGGGAGAAAATCCGGTGCGTATTCTCAATCACCACGATGGCATCATCCACCACAATACCCAATCCAAATAAAAGCGCAAACAGTGCGATGAAGTTCAGCGAGATATTACCCCCCACTATAAATTCTGCCGATGGCAGAAAAATGAAGGCGAGAAACATACTGAGTGGAACAGACAATGCCACAAAAAACGCATTGGTTACACCCATGAAAAACATTAAAACCAACACCACTAAAATAAAGCCGATAATGATGGAGTTCACCAGTTCTGTAAAAGAAGTATTGGCTTTGATACTCAGGTCGCCAGATATATTGATCTCCAAATTTTTCGGAAATTCTTTTCGCTTTAAATCTTCTACTACTTCACGCACCTTCGCAGACGCATCAATCAGGTTCTCCCCGGAACGTTTGATAATGCTTAAGCTCACCACGTTTTTTCCATTCATCCGGGCATAACTCTCTTTCTCTTTTACCGTATCCTTAACGGTAGCGATGTCCCGTAAATAAATGGGCGATCCGCTGAAGTTCTTAACGATGACCTGGTTCAAAGCCATGGCGCTTTGGAACTGACCCTTTACCCTCAACGTACGTTTCTGATCCCCAATTTCCAAAAGACCTCCGGAGATATCCGCATTCTCACGAGCCACAGCATTCTCAATGTCTGAGAATGTAACCTTAGCCACCTGCATCTTGTAATTGTCTACATTGATCTGAATCTCTCTTTCCGGAGCACCGATCACATCTACACGGGTGATCTCAGAAAGTCCTTCGATCTTGTCTTGCAACCTGTCCGCAAATTCTTTCAGCTTCACAGCGTCATAGTCGCCACTCACATTCACCGCCATGATCGGAAACTCACTGAAGCTGATCTCCTGCACCGTGGGCACCTGCGTAAGATCCGTAGGAAGATCGCCACGCGCTTTATCTACCGCATCTTTCACTTTTTGAATGGCCACATCGGTCTTCACATCTGTACTAAATTCAACAATGATGGCCGAGAAATCCTGCAGGGAGGTGCTGGTCATCTTATTGATCTTCACACCCGTGATGCCCTTTAATTTCTTTTCAATCGGCCTGGTCACGAGGTTCTCAATATCCTTGGGCGAGTTACCTACATACACGGTCTGTACATAGATCGTGGGGATCACGATGTCCGGAAACTGCTCTTTAGGCAGGGTCACAAACAGAGACACACCCCAGACCGTTACAAACAGTACGATCAGGTAAAC
>REAQ01000225.1 GCA_004294195.1 Sphingobacteriales bacterium
ACTTTTTTCCTGCAGTTCTTCCCTGATCTGGTAAGGGATGGTCATGTGTTCATTTTAGAAACACCTTTGTTCCGTGTAAGGAACAAGCAGGAGACCATTTATTGTTACAATGAGCAGGAAAAGCAACAAGCGGTGCGGAAGCTGGGCGATAAGGCAGAGATCACCCGGTTCAAAGGATTGGGCGAGATTTCTCCGGATGAATTCGGGAAATTCATTGGCAGCGATATGCGTAAGCAGCCGGTGATTCTTGAACAACATACCCATATTCAACAGTTGCTGGAATATTATATGGGCAAGAATACGCCGGAGCGGCAGGAGTTTATTGTGTCTAATCTTCGGGTGGAGTTGAATGAGGTGGAAGGAATAGCGGCGGAGGCCTAGCAATTAACAATTAACAATTGGTAATTGACAATTGGCAATAGATTTTGGAATGTAGATTTTAGATTTTTGATTTTTTAATTGGAATATGGTTCACATCGTTTTTAACAGCGCAGATGTAGAAGTTTTGCAGAAGGCCATTGAACTGGATGAATCCATGTCGGGAGAGGTGCTTGAGATCAAAGATGACTATGCCGTGGGTCCGTTGACGGATATTTTTACTGCGGAAGGCAGGGCAGCGCGTAATGAATGGTGGAAATTGGTACTGGCCGGCGGCGATTATGATGGCTTTGTAGAAAAGGGCATCGTCAATGATGAAGCAGTTATTGAATCGCTGAAAGCTAAGCTGGATGAAGATCCTGAGGACTTTGTCTGGATCTGGGCGGCACAGAATAAACACGATGTTTGTGGATACTACTGGCTGATTTCGCAGCTGAAAGAGTATCAATCCCGGATCTTCATTCTTTACCTGAACAACCTTCCGTTTATCAACGAAAAGGGTCAAATCTTTTATCCGGAGTGGCTGCATGTGATCCCGCCTAAAGAGTTCCTGAAGGCCAAAAAGCTGGCTCGTCCCATTACCTTGTCTGAGTTTGAAGTGGATCCTGATGAGTGGAAGAAATTACAGGGTGAAAACAAAATGATACGGATACTGGAGGGTGGCAAGAAACTGGCCCAGTATGATGAAGATTTTTACGATGCAGACCTGCAAAAATTCATCACAGGTGAATGGCAGAAAGGTTCCAAGATCATTCACCAATTTTTAAATAAAAACAAGCATACTACCGGTGACGCATACATGCTGTGGAGGTTGAAGTATATTGTCACTCAACGGCAACTTGATATTCAAGGAGAGTTGAAGTCTATGAAGGATTTTGAAGTCAAGCTTACCAGTACTAGCCAGGCTGCAACATAGACGGAAAGAAAAGCGCTAATGTATTTAATTGCCACACTGCCGCATTACCAAATTGTCAAATTGTCACCATGTCTGCTGCTAAAAACAAGATAAATGACGTGAATACCATTGAGGCGGGTGTTCATGGACAATATAAAAACTGGTTCCTGGATTATGCATCCTATGTGATCCTGGAACGTGCCGTTCCTGCCGTGGAAGACGGTCTTAAACCGGTACAAAGAAGGATTCTCTTTGCGATGAAGGAGATGGACGATGGCAGGCTGAACAAGGCTGCTAATATCATCGGCCAGACCATGCAGTATCATCCACATGGTGATGCTTCCATTCAGGATGCATTGGTTAATCTCGGACAAAAAAACCTGCTCATTGACACCCAGGGAAACTGGGGCGATGTGCGTACGGGTGATGATGCGGCAGCGCCGCGGTACATTGAAGCGCGACTGAGTAAATTTGCCCTTGATGTAGCTTTTAATGCCAAGACCACGGAGTGGCAATTGAGTTATGATGGGCGAAAGAAAGAGCCTGTCACGCTTCCGATGAAGTTTCCGCTCGTTTTGGCGCAAGGTGCGGAAGGCATTGCGGTTGGTCTCTCAACCAAGATCCTGCCACATAATTTCTGTGAACTCATCGATGCCTCTATCAAACATTTGCGGGGAAAGAAGTTTGAACTCTATCCTGATTTCCAGACCGGCGGCATGATTGATGCGGACGCATACAATGATGGTAAACGCGGTGGTAAGATCCGGTGCCGAGCCCATATTGAGGAGCTCGATAAAAAAACCATCCTGATCCGCGACGTGCCTTATGGGGTAACCACTACACAGCTAATGGATTCCATCGTAAAGGCAAACGATAACGGCAAGATCAAGATCAAGAAGGTTACAGACAATACGGCCAAAGAGGTGGAAATCGCCGTGGAGCTGGCTCCTGGCATTTCTCCGGACCAAACCATTGATGCACTATATGCATTCACGGATTGTGAGGTAAGCATATCGCCCAATACCTGCGTGATCGTAGACAATCGACCCATTTTCACCGGTGCGAGTGAATTGTTGAGACTTTCTACTGACAAGACCCTAAACCTGCTCAAGCAAGAGCTGGAGATCAAGCTGGCGGAGTTGGAAGAGAAATGGCATTATACATCACTTGAGAAAATCTTCTTTGAAGAGAAGATCTATAAGGAGCTGGAGAAAAAACACAACAGCTGGGATAAAGTACTGGAAGCCATTGCCGATGCCTTCCAGCCCTTCCTCAAAAAAATGAAGCGGGACATCACGCGCGAAGATATCCTTAAACTAACGGAGAAGCCTGTACGAAGAATATACAAGCTTGATATCGATACCCTGAATGAGCAGATCAAAGGGATTGAAGCCGAAATCAGGGACACCAAACATCACCTCAAGAATTTGGTGGACTATGCGGTGGCTTATTTTGAGGACCTTCTGAAAAAGTACGGCAAGGGCCGTGAGCGCAAAACAGAGATCCGTCCATTTGATGTGATCCAGGCCAAGGCAGTAGCTATCGCCAATGCTAAACTCTATGTAAACCGTGCAGAGGGTTTCATCGGGTCTGGATTGAAAAAGGATGAGTTTGTGGTTGATTGTTCAGATCTGGATGATATCATAGTGTTTACCAAACGCGGTATCATGAAAGTGGTGAAGATGGGCGAGAAGGTGTATATCGGCAAAGACATCCTTCATGTGGCCTTATTTCAGAAGACCGATGAGCGCATGACCTACAACATGATATATACGGACGGCGCCACGGGGATATCTTACGCTAAGCGTTTTAACGTCACCGGTGTGACCCGCGATAAAGAATATGACCTCACAAAAGGCTCAGACCGAAGCAAGGTGAACTGGTTTTCGGCTAACCCTAACGGTGAGGCTGAATCAGTAACCATTGTGTTGAGTCCAAACTGTCCGGCGCGTAATAAGCTCATCGATTTTTATTTCGAAGAACTGGACATCAAGGGAAGAACTGTATTGGGTAACCAGGTGACCAAGTATCCCATTAAAAATGTGAAGCTGAAAGAGAAAGGTAAATCCACACTAAGCGGCCGTAAGATCTGGTTTGACGACAGTATTGGTCGCCTCAACACCGAGGAAAAAGGCGAGTACCTGGGCAGTTTCCAACCGGAAGACAAGATCCTGGTGTTCTACCATGATGGTACCTATGAACTAACTGCTAGCGAACTGACGCAGCGTTTCAATGCTGATGAAATTATTGAGATCGAGAAATTTAATCCGGATAAAATCATCACGGCTATCTATGCAGATATGGAAAAGCTTCAGTTCAATGTGAAGCGATTCAAGATAGAGACCCAGACGCTCGGTAATAAATTTGCTTTCATCAAAGAAGGTGAGGATAATTATCTAGACTCTGTTACTAGCCACCCAGAGCCTGTTGTTTTGGTAAAAAGCGGTCGTGGTGCGCAGGCCAGAACCACGAAGGTTAAGGTGAGCAATTTTGTAGAGATTATGGGCTGGAGGGCAGTGGGGAATAAGCTTGCAGATTATACGAAATCAACTGAGTTTGAGTGGGTGCATAAGCCGGAGAAGACTGATGCGCAGGGGGAGCTTTTTTAGCAGGATAACAACTCAACAACTCAACAACTCAACAACTCAACAACTCAACAACTCAACAACTCAACAACTCAACAACTCAACAACTCAACAACT
>REAQ01000226.1 GCA_004294195.1 Sphingobacteriales bacterium
GCAATGATCGAAATGTTCACATCCTTGCATGGCTTGCTGCTCCTCGCTTCCATAGCTGCGATCAGCAGGGTGAGGGCACTCACCGACAAGCCGATCCAAAAGACCAGCATCAAACTCCGTAACAACCTGCTTCCTGTAATCATAACTTTAATTAAAGGCTACTAGCTAATAGCTATTAGCTAATAGCATCTTTTAGCTTAACTAACATTCTATCTATATCCCCCGCTCCCGCCGTCACCAAAACCTTATCCCTAAACCCCAAACCCTTAACCCTACTCACTACTCCCTCTTTATCCAACACAGACACTTTTGCTTTCTTCATCCGCTCCCTGATCATCTCCGAGCTCACACCTTCCAAAGGCAGCTCCCTGGCAGGATAGATCGGCAACAACATCACTTCATCAGCCAGGTCAAGCACTTCGGCAAATCCATCGGCCAAATCCCTGGTCCTCGTAAACAAGTGCGGCTGAAATACCACCACACATTCCCGATCAGGGTACAGATCCTTGACGCTCATGATCAGCCAGCGCAATTCTTCCGGATGATGCGCATAGTCATCGATCATCACCACCTCTTCATCCTTCACGATGTATTCAAACCGCCGCTTCACGCCGCGGAATGATGCCACAGCTTTCCTGATCTTCTCCGGATTGATCTGCAACCACAACGCCACGGCCATCGCCGCCACACTATTCTCCACATTGTGCAATCCCCCCACATTCAACACCAGCTCTTTCAACTCCATTCCCCTGTACACCAGGTCATATACATATGCCCCTTTCTCAATCCGCAGATTCTTCGCATATACATCGGCGCTAGCATCCTCCCTGTGATAAGTGAGACCGGTTATGGGGTTGTTTGCTATTAAGTTATTTTCCCGCTTCAAACCTTTCTTACTGATCAATACACCGCCGCTCCTGATCTTGCCCACAAACTGGATATATGCTTCTTCCATTTCCTCTGCCGTTCCGTAGATATCCAGGTGATCCGGATCCATGGCGGAGATCACGGCAACATCCGGACTCAACTTCAAAAAACTCCGATCGTACTCATCGGCCTCAATCACACAGCAGTTACGCGAATGACTCCAGAAATTGGTGTCGTAATTACTGGCAATACCCCCCAGAAATGCGTTACAACCATAACCTGTATCCCTGAGGATATGTGCCGTCATGGTACTGATCGTTGTTTTACCATGCGTACCTGCTACACAGATGTTGAAAGCATGTTCACTGATGATCTGCAACACATCACTACGCTTCAACACCGGATATCCGTTCTCCTTGTACCAACTCAACTCGCTGTGCGTTGCAGGGATCGCTGGCGTAAACACAACAGCCTGCACATCCTTCGGCGCCTTTGACCAATCATCTTCATAGTGCACCGTCATTCCTTCTGCCTCAAGCTCTTTTGTGAGTGCCGATGGCGTCTTATCATATCCACTTACCTGAATACCCAGGGAATGGAAATACCTGGCCAACGCACTCATCCCGATACCGCCGATACCGATGAAATTGATGTGTTTTATGTCTGCCAGATTCATCATCCTTTCTGCACTGTTTTTATGATGGTTTCTGCAATCACTTCATCTGCATTCCTGACACCCAGTGGTGCGATGTTCCTGCTGAGCTTTTCCCTGCGTACCTGGTCTGCAACCAATGTCATCACTTCATCCACCAGCTTCGCCGCGGCCTTATCATCCGGCACCAGTATTCCCGCTTCTCTCTGCTCCAGGTTCTTCGCATTGGCAGTTTGATGGTCTTCCGCTGCGAAAGGATATGGAACAAAAATGGCCGGCTTGGCAATTACACAGATCTCGGAAATAGCCATCGCACCTGCCCTTGAAACAATTACATCCGCAGCAGCAAATGCTTTGTCCATCTCTTTGATGAAATCATTCACCCACACTTTCCCATTCCCTGCAGCCACTTCCTTACCCCGCTCCGCAAATGGTTTTCCGGTTTGCCAGATGAGTTGAATATCATGTTCCGTGATCCTATGCAGGCCATGGTAAATGGCTTCATTGATACTCTTGGCCCCGAGGCTTCCGCCTGTTACCAACACAACGGGCAACTGCGGATCCAGACCAAAGAACTTCACAGCTTCTTCTCTCGTTCCCTCCGGAATCAGGATGGTGTTGCGGACAGGATTACCGGTATACATCATCTTGCTTTTCGGAAAAAATTTCTCCATGCCATCATGTGCCACAAACACTTTCAAGGCCTGTTGCCCCAACATGATATTGGCCTTTCCTGCAAACGAGTTGCTCTCCAGGATGAAAGTGGGTATGCCTTTCTGCTGTGCATATTTCAACACAGGGAACGTGGAGTATCCACCCACACCAATCGCCACATCAGGCTTGAATCCAGCAAATATGTTACGCACTTGAAAAAAGCTTTTGATCAGCTTAAACGGCAACGCAATATTTTTTATCAAAGAACTCCTATTGAAACCCGCAATATCCAACCCCTCAATTTTGTATCCCGCCTGCGGTACTTTCTCCATCTCCATCTTTCCTTTTGCCCCGATGAAGAGGATCTCCAAATCCGGACTTTTCTTCTTCAATGCATGGGCGATGGCCACCGCCGGGAAGATATGCCCTCCCGTACCACCACCTGCTATGACCACCCGCAATCCCATCACGCTTCCTCCGCTTCTTCTTCAGGGATCACCACGGGCTGCTCACTCTGCTCCACATTCCTTGCCACACTCAATATGATTCCAATGGCCAAACAAGTAAACAGAAATGAACTTCCTCCCATACTGATCAAGGGCAGGGTCACACCCGTCACGGGAAAAAGATTCACATTCACCGCCATATTGGCCATGGCCTGGATCACCAATGTAAAACTCAACCCCAGCGCAAGGAAAGCCCCAAATGCATATGGACATTGCTTGAAAATCCGGATGCATCGGAACAGAAACGCGAGGTAGATGAACAACACAAACACACCTCCCATCAATCCATACTCCTCTATGATGATCGCATAAATAAAATCTGAATACGGATGCGGCAGGAAATTCCTGGACTCACTATTACCCGGACCCAATCCCATCCAGGATCCTTTGGCAATCGCGATCTTCGCCTGCTGCACCTGGTATGCCGTCTCTTCCTTCCCTGCATACATAAATCCCTGCACCCGCTTCACCCATGTACCCATCCGTCCCTTCTGCATGATCGCGGGTAATTCCTTGGAATGCTTTTCCTCTTTATCATAGTAAGCTGCTGCAACACCCACCAGGATCATGATCGGAATAAGTGCCGCTACCACTACCAGTCCGATATGCTTTAGATCTACCCGACCAATGAACATCAGTAAAAGACTTGTGGCACCAACCAGCAATGCGGTTGATAAGTTAGCTGGCGCGATGAGGAGACAGATGATCGCCACCGGTATGATCAATGGCAGAAAGCCTTTCTTAAAATCTTTAATCACCGCCTGCTTCTTACTCAACTGCCTGCCGAGGTACATGAACAATCCAAGCTTAGCCAAATCCGAAGTCTGGAAGGTCAGGTTGATGATCGGCAACTTGATCCATCGGTTTGCCTCATTGAGGCTGGTACCAAATAGCAAAGTATATAGGAGCAAGGGAATAGATGCCAGGAAGATGAATACCGCAACCCTTGAATATATCGTATAGTTAACCTTGTGTGCGAAGTATATAATTATCAGGCCGATGGCGATGAACACAAACTGCTTGAACAGATAAGACTCCGTACTCTTAGACAGTTTATACGCCAGGGTTCCCGTGCTGCTATATACCACAAGGAGACTCATCATGGTAAGTACTACCACGATCGCCCAGATCACTTTGTCTCCCTTTGTCCTTGTTTGTAAGCTCCCTATCATATTTGCTAATGGCTAATGGCTATTTGCTAATAACTAGTGCTAATTGCCAACTGTCAATTACCAATTGTCAATTGTCAATCAAAGTTCTTTCACCGCTTCCTTAAACTTCCTTCCTCTTTC
>REAQ01000112.1 GCA_004294195.1 Sphingobacteriales bacterium
AAACTGATCAAGGTAAATACCCAAAATATCCTGTTCATATGTGGTGGTGCTTTTGATGGCATAGACAAGATCATCGCGAGAAGAGTGAACACCAATTCCATTGGATTCAATGTGAACAAGGAAGAGCAGGAAATGATGAAGAAAAACTTGTTGCAGTTTGTAAATGCACAGGATCTGAAGGCATTTGGATTGATCCCTGAATTACTCGGACGTCTGCCTGTTGTCACTTACCTTAATCCACTGGATGCCGAAACCCTTCGGGCCATCCTCACGGAACCAAAAAACTCTCTGGTAAAACAATACACCAAATTGTTTGAGCTGGAAGGCATAGAACTCACCATTGAGGCGCCTGTGCTGGATTTCATGGTTACTAAAGCCATGGAATATAAACTGGGTGCAAGAGGTCTTCGCTCTATTTGCGAAGGTATTCTCACGGACGCAATGTTTGAACTGCCCTCCTCCAATCAAAAGACATTCACGCTCACACTGGATTATGCACAGCATAAATTCGACAAGTCAAAGATGAGCGTGTTGAAAGTGGCGTAAACGTTAATTAAAAAGTCAAAAGTCAAAATTCTAAAAAGTCATTATTTTTTTTGACTTTTGAATTTTGACTTTTGAATTTTTAATTGTTTGGAATGAACGACTTATTAGAACGCCTGAAAGCTGCCGGACTAACCGAGGAGCAGGCCATTAAAGCCATTACCATCATCAAGGATTTTGCGAAGGAGAAATTCCCAATCTTCGGCGGTGCCATCGATAAACTGTTCGATAAGTACCAGATCAGGAAAGATGATGATTTCCTGGAGTGATCGACTATCGATTATTGACTATAGAGCAAATTCCCTAATAGCCAATAATCAGTTTTTTTCAATAGTCGATAATGGATTTGAGGACTAGTTAGCTTCTTCTACATTCAGACGCTCAACAACTACATTCCTGATGTTGAAGCTCTTCTTGTATTGGCTGTTCTGTGCGTCAATAACAAAATTCAGACGTGCGTAATCGTTACGTACAACTTTAACCAGCTTTGCAAATTCGCCCTTACCGATGATCTCGCGGTACAATTCAACGCCATTCTCATCAAGGATCCTTAAGGTCTGCTTCTGGTTGCCGTTCTGGCGAAGAGACACTTCAAAATTGATGAAGTCTGTGTTAGAACCCACGAAACGAATTTCAGGAGTATTTGCTTTTTCAGCGGTGAATTTTTCCACTGCAACAACCGCTTGAGCGTTAACAGAGGTAACAGTAACAACGGCCAGCACTGCGGACACGACGAGGGATTTGAAATTTCTGTTCATATGCTTGATTTTTGGTGACACTTATTCAACATGGCAAATCGTTCAAGCAGTAGAGTTGGTTTGTGTAACAAGTACACATTGATTAATACCAAAAGGAAGGAAAGGTAACCTGGCGCAATGGGGCAATTTGAGAATACGGCAGTGCGGCAATGAAAAACCCCTTGAAAATCAAGGGGTTATATTGGCAAACAATCAATGTCGTAACATTAACTTAACAAAGATCGGGCGATGACGGTCTTCTGGATTTCAGAAGTTCCTTCTCCGATAGTGCACAATTTGGAGTCCCGGTAATACTTTTCTACAGGAAAATCTTTGGTGTATCCATAACCGCCAAAGATTTGAACGGCATCGGTAGAAACTTTCACGGCTACCTCACTGGCAAAATATTTTGCCATAGCCGATTCCTTAGTCATGGGAAGTTTTCTATTTTTTAAATCAGCAGCCTGCATGGTCAATAATTCTGCTGCTTCAATTTCAGTTGCCATGTCGGCAAGCTTAAAAGAGATGCCCTGAAAATTTGCAATAGGCTGATCAAATTGTTTTCTTTCTTTTGAATATTGGAGTGCTGCTTCGTAAGCACCTTTTGCAATACCGATGCTTAACGCGGCAATAGAGATTCTTCCACCGTCCAGAATTTTGAGAGCCTGCCTGAATCCATCACCCACATCACCCAAACGTTGCGCATCAGAAATCCTGCATCCATCAAAAATCATTTCAGCAGTCTCACTGGCACGCATACCCAATTTATTCTCTTTCTTTCCGCCACTGAATCCCGGTGTACCGCGCTCAACAATAAATGCAGTGCTGTTGCCACTGGTTCTGGGTTCCCCTGTACGTGCAATCACTACTGCCACTTGTCCACTTCTGCCGTGGGTGATCCAGTTCTTGGTTCCATTCAATATCCATTCATCTCCATCTTTCACTGCTGTGGTTTGCATATTGCCAGCATCTGAACCGGTATTGGGTTCGGTAAGTCCCCATGCACCAATCCATTCCCCCGTGGCAAGCTTTGGCAAATATTTCTGCTTCTGCGCTTCGTTTCCAAAACTCATGATATGACCCGTACAAAGAGAATTGTGTGCGGCCAAACTCAATCCCACCGATCCGCAGACCTTTGCAATCTCTTCAATCACCGCAACATATTCAAAATAGGATAACCCGGATCCTCCATACGCCTCAGGAACAAGAACACCCATCAGTCCCAGTTTTCCCATTTCCCGAAATACATGGGCAGGGAATTCTTGAGATTCATCCCACTCCATCACAAATGGCTTGATGTGCTGCTGCGCAAAATCTTTTGCTACCGCTGCTACCTGGTCCGTAATTTCCGCTCTGTTGAACTGCATATGCCTTGTTTACCGTTATAAAGGCGTAAATATACTAACAACTGTTAGTTAAATTGCAAGTATGGTCCAACTTTTCTCAACCATTCTGGTGTTAACAAGGCAATCTTCAACAGCTCCTCTTCTTGCCGGAAAGGACCATGTTGCTCCCGATACTTCACGATAGCCCTTGCTTCTGAATAGGTTATATAAGGATGCACTGCCAGACTGTCTATGGTAAGCACATTGATGGTAAGCTTCCGCGGGTTGGGTTCTGCAATGGTGAGGTAGGGTTTAATTTGTTGAAATACAGAATCCCTGAGTCCGTATACCTCGGCAACCTGTTCTGGTGAATAAAAACCACCACATTTATCCCTGAACTGGATAATCCGTCTGGCAAGGGTTGGTCCGATGCCCGGCAATGCGATGAGTGCCGTGGTATCTGCTTTTTCCAGATCAACCACATTAATACTTCGTTTCTTAAATACCCTTAGTTCGTGAAAGCTCTGCGCCGACTTAGGATAGGATTGATAAGTAAAAACTCTTTTTGTTGAGCCGGGCTTGGCCACAATCCTGGCATAGGGCATGATACGCGTGATAACATCGGGCCTGATCCCGTATATCTTCTGCAGATCTTCTTTTACCCTAAACTGGCCCCCCTTGGATTGGAAGCGGCGTATGGTTTGCAGATTGCGTTCAGTGATCCCCATGTTAAGCCAGGTTTGGTCGTCTGCGGTATTAGGATCAAAAAGAACGAACTTAAGTTCATGGATCACCACCTCTTCTTTCATCGGTTTACTTGCGAGTGTATGATCAGCCAGACGGATCACTTCAGGATCCAATTCTTCCCGATGAAAATATTTCGGCAACAACCAGATACTTGCGATCAACATCGCGAGCAGGATTGCTCCTGTCCTTTCCTTCTTACTGATCACCAGGTATGATAAAAGCCATTTCTTCATATATTCAAAATTGGCTTCCAAACACAGCCAATTCCAAAGGAAAAAGAACGACTAAATGTGTTTTTTTACTGATCAGATGGAGAGGGTCAGGCCATCATAAGCGAGGTGAATTCCGCTAGGTAACGAGGCTTCCACAACCGAGTGCAAACCGAGCTGGTGAGAGATATGCGTGAAATAGGCACGGGGCACTTCCAGTTCCTGTACCAGAGCAATGGCTTCTTCCAGGTTGAAATGGGATATGTGCTTTTCTTTTCTGAGCGCGTTGACTACCATTACTTCGGAGCCTCTTACTTTCGATTTTGCGTCCTCATCAAGCCGATTGGCATCCGTGATGTAAGTGAAATTGCCGAAGCGAAATCCAAGAACCGGCATTTTCAGGTGCCATACTTCAATGGGAATGATCAACAGGTCTCTGACCTGAAACGGTTTGTCGTCAATCTGATTGAGTTGGATCTCCGGAACACCTGGGTATCGGTTTTCGGCAAAAGCATAATAGTAATCCCGCCGCAAGGCTTCTTCTGTCAGGTAATTCGCGTACAACTGCATCGGTTGCCGGCTGAAGAAATTAAATGCCCGGATATCATCCAGGCCGGCAATATGATCTTTGTGCGGATGGGTAAACAGGATCCCATCCACATGTCCTGTTTGCGTGCGAAGCATCTGGTACCTGAAATCAGGTGTTGTATCCACTACAAGGGTGGTATCGGCGGACTTGACCATGATGCTGCTTCGTAACCGATTGTCTTTAAAATCGGGCGAGCTGCAAACCTCGCAATTGCATCCGATCATCGGCACACCACTACTGGTTCCTGTTCCAAGAAAACTGATATTTAATGACGGGTAGGCCATCTATACAAATGTACAATTCATTTACCCGAGTACTCACCTTGCAGTGCTGTCTTTCTGCTTCTTGTGCAAATAGAATTTCAATGTCATGCCAAATGCATCAACCGTGGGTATCTCTGGCTGATTCGCAAACTGATGACTCCAGAAAAACTCATAGTTGATCTTCTTTGTGACTTTGATCTCCATGCCCAGTTGTGAGCGGAAACGATTGACGGACCCGTTCCCGAAATTGGCATAGTATTCTAACAATCCGCTCAGGGTGAAAAAAAGAAAATCAGTCTGCAGGTCTTTATCCAGCGAAATCCTTGGTCTGTACCTGCCTTTCATATCACCCTCGCTGAACCTGAAATCAAAGCGGTTTTTAACTGACATGAGAATATCAAAAGGAAGGTAAAACCTGGAATTGCCTTCTGCAACGAACATACTCTCCTTGAAAGGATCGGCAGTACTCTGAGGGGTGGCACTGTACTGGTATCCCGCCCTTAACCAGAGAAACTTGCCAGGCAGAGCTTCTGCGTGTCCCCTACGTATCAACGTAGTAAACGGGAAAGTAAAATAATCGACAAATACGCCCACAGCACCTTCTGCGTAGGAAGACTCTTTTCTGGTACCTGCCATCGTCCCATACAAGCGGAGTTTGGGATTAAAACGATAATACATATCAAGAGATGGCCAGACTTCCTGTATATTCTTGGAGAGCTGCGCATCAACAGAAAGTGCAGTACATGCAAAGACTACAAAGAGGAATAACTTATTTAAAGGAATCCTGCGCTTCATTGAAAAAGGTTATCAAAAATATGAGGACTCAATGCTTTCGCATCAGGAATAAACTCAATGATAAAATTAAAATCACGCCAGGGAGTATCAGCATTTCCCAGTGTAAGCCACTCCTGTCTGTTGCGATACTCGTTAAAGTAAACACCACAAGAGTAACAAGAATAGTTTCCCAAAGCAGGACTTTAAGTTCTTTAAAACTCCCAATATTCAACCATGACGGAAGGCTATCATCATCATTATGTTTATAGATTCCGAAAAGACGCACTATACCGATGGCAAAAATCATGAATACCATACTGATCAAAAAAAGATCCAGCCCCTTCAAGAGTTTAAGTCCGGGCTTTTTTTCTTCATCCAGTCCATGGGTGATGAATATTTTGATCCCCTCTATACTTTCTATCACACCTCCAATGATGAAGAAAAGGGAATTCAGCATCATGAAAATCACAACGATCAAGAAGAGATAACGGACGTACAACAGTTTTTTAAACATTGCTCCTGCTATTGGTTTTAAGATGAAAATAGTAATATTTATGAAGCTACATTCTTGTTTCAAAAAATGCAACATTACTACTGTTTGATAAAATACTTTAAGCACATAGACTAAAGAATTTAACGGTTATCTACCAGTAGCTGTACAATGAGATAACGTGATATGGTTGGAGTAAACCGATATTTCTCTTCTGGCATAGGAGACCGTTCAATTCCATACATAGGTGCAGGCCTTGGTGTTGCTATTCTTTCAGGTCCTGAAAATTCCAGAACATCATTTGCCTGGGACCTTCAGGCCGGCATAAAAGTGAAAACCAAAAAAGCCCAGGCTTTCAAATTGCATGCATATGTTCAATCTGCGATATCACAATTTGGAACCGACTACTGGTTTTACCCAGGTTGGGGTACAGTAGCGGTAGCAGACTATGCTCACCTTTTCCAGTTTGGACTGGGTGGTGCGGTTGTGCTGGATTTCAAAAGGAAATAAACCCATCTTTAAACAACTTAAAAATGGCGGTCTACCTTTAGACGGCTTTTTTATTTTAACTCTATTTTAGAGTATAATCAACTACAATAACAATACGGCCATTTACTATGTATCAAGTGACGCGATATACGCCGTAAGTTCATCGTACAGCTTACGGTTCTCTGCATGGAGATTTGCAGGATCTATGGTAAGGGTAGGAAGGATATCGATCAGGGTATTGATTCTACCCTCCGTTTGCAGGAATTTATTTAATACAACCACTTTCTTCTGTTCCAGGATACAGTAGCCACTTTGGAATGTCCCGCGTTCATATCGCAAAACATATCCTGATTCTTCAATCATCTTCTCAACCCTCGTAAGCGTAACAGCATTCATCTTCAAAGCCATCCGATCAGCATTTCCACAAATGTAACGATAGCGTTGCCGAAGAACTCCCGGGGTTCGCTAAACTTTTCTACATTCATCTTCCTAAATGTGAATAATCTTGGACCAGTTATATGATGTCATTGTTGTGGGTGCAGGATATGCTGGCCTGTCCGCCGCGCAAAGACTACAAGAGGCCGAAAAAAAAGTATTGGTTTTGGAGGCCCGGGATCGGGTTGGAGGACGGGTTTATACCAAGTCTTTAGCCAGCGGTTCCTATGTTGACCTCGGCGCGCAATGGATCGGTCCGGGGCAGGATCATATGTATGCACTATTGAAGACATATGATCTGCAGCATTTCCCTACCTATGACCAGGGTAAAAGCCTGCTCTGTTGGGATGGAAAAAGGAAATCCTACAATGGACTGATCCCTCCCCTTCCCTTGCCGGCCTTACTGAGCCTGGACAGAGCCATCAAATCGATGAACAGGCTCTGCCGCACCATCGATCCAGCCGCTCCCTGGCAACATCCCAGGGCAAAACAATGGGACAGCATGACTCTGCAGGGATGGATGGATCAAACGATGATGAGCCAAAAGGCGAAGCAATTGTTCACCATCGCTGCGCAGGCGATCTACGCGGTACATCCTTCTGAAATCTCTTTCTTTTTCGCCCTTTACTACGCCCGGTCCGGTAAAGACTTTGACACGCTCATGAACATCCGGCAGGGTGCACAGGAATCCCGAATCCTCGGCGGAGCAGACCTACCCGCTAAAAAAATAGCCGAAGCGTTGGGCCATCAGCTTCGCTTATCCCATGCCGTTAGAAAGGTGACCCAGGATATGGAGGGTGTTGTGGTGAAAGGCGATGGATTTCAATACAAAACCCGCAAACTCATCTTTGCAGTGCCACCCGTCCTTTTGCAACAGATCCAATGTAATCCTGCCCTGCCTTCATCCAAATGGCAGCTCTTTCAGCGCATGCCGATGGGCGCCGTTTGGAAATGCTATGCTATTTACTCCACACCTTTCTGGCGCGATGCCGGACTGAATGGGCTTGTGGCATCTAATAACGGGCATACCCGATTGGTGTTCGACAATTCACCTGCAGACGGATCAAAAGGGATTTTAATGGGTTTTGTGCTGGCCGATGAGGCCCGCGCATTCAGCCTGCTTAGTGAAGCGGAAAGAAAAGCATCGATCCTGTCTTCACTGGTCAACTACTTCGGTCCGGAAGCAGCAGCAACAGAAGCGTACACAGATCATGGCTGGCAGGAAGAGGAATGGAGCCGGGGTTGTTATGCCGCCATGATGGGGCCGCATACCCTTAGTTCAATGGGCATGCATTTACGCACTCCAGTAGGCCATCTGCACTTCGCCGGTACCGAAACGGCGGAAGAATGGAACGGCTATATGGAAGGTGCCATCCGCTCCGGGTATAGAGAGGCCCATCTCGTCCTGGAGATGATCTGATTCAGAAAATGATTCCAGTGCATTAATCTATATTTTTGCGGCATGAAGAAATTCTTCAAGATCCTTTCAACCATACTTGTACTTGCCCTCACCGCATATTTCATTTGGTCTACCCTGGGCCGGACGCCCGCAGCGGTTAATGTGCAGTTGCATCTGGACAGCAGTTATGTATTGAATGCGGATTCGGGCAAGGGTAATGTGATCGGCATCAACGCATACATGACTCCGGAGGATTATACCACTGCTGATCATTTTGAACAAAAGCTGAAGGGATATTTAGAAGTGTGTAAACAGAAAGGATGGCTGAATGCAAAAACCGTAGTGATTTTTCCGGAATATATCGGAGCATGGCTGGTGGTGGAAGGCGAGAAAAAATCTGTGTATACCAAGGCTACTATAGACGAAGCCCTCACCGGTTTTGTGACCTCCAATTTTTTCTCCTACATGCGTTCCTGGTTCATGAGTCCGGATTCGGCGGCAGACAAAGTGAAACACTCCGTGTTTGCCACCAAGGGCCAGCGTATGGCTGAAGTGTACACCGCTGTGTTCAGCAAACTCGCAAAATCTTACGGGGTGACCATTATTGGAGGATCCATTTTGTTACAGGAGCCAAGGGTGGTTAAACAGAAATACATCGATCTCAAAAATGGCTCCCTGGAAAACATTACAGCAGTGTTTAATGCGGACGGAAGCCTGCAGCCTGCGCTCACAAGAAAAGCTTTTCCGATTGCCGATGAACTGCCATTTGTGAAAAAATGCCCGCCGTCAGAACTGCCGATCTACAATTTACCCATCGGTAAAACATCTGTAATGATCTGTGCCGATTCCTGGTTTCCGGAAAGCTATGAGGTGGTCAACAAAGATTCCCTCACACTTCTCGCGGTACCTTCTTATACACAGACCAACCATTCCATGGGTACGAAATGGGTAGGCTATAGCGGGTTTGATGAACCAAAAGACGTTGACTCCACAGACATCGGGAAGATCACCTTACGCGATGCCTGGTTGAAATATACCATGCCTACAAGGATCAAATCCATCACCGCGCCTTATGGGATGACGGTAAGCCTGCGCGGTCAGCTTTGGGATCTTGGGACCGATGGAGAACTGATCGTGTACAACCGCGGCCAGGTCTTCTGCCCCCAAGCTATGGAGGGTGCGTCATTGGTTAACCTGTGGATCAACTGAATTAGCTAGTAGCTAATAGCTAATTTTGGGGATGAAACCATTCGCACCAAGCCATTCCATCGTCCGTACCATCTGGGGTAAATCCGATACGGTGCTCTTCATCTTCGCTGGCGCCGCGGCAGAATTTGCGCTCAACAAAGCCGTTGAATGGCTCTACTTCACTGGCAAGCTTCCGTCTGATCCTATTGGTCGGTTATTCTCCACCGTTAGTTATGCCAAAGCCATCGTATATGCCACTGAAGAAGATGCACATGCAACAATAGACAAGATCCGCTCCATTCACGGAGCCGTTGAAAAAAGCAGAAACGCAAAGATCCCGGACTGGGCATATCGGGATGTATTGTTTATGCTGATCCACTATTCCATTGCTGCTTATGAGTTGCTGGAAAGGCCCATGACAACGGTAGAGAAAGAAGACGTATATGATGTTTTCTACCGAATGGGTTTGCGGATGGAACTGAAAGAACTTCCGGAAAATTATTCAGGATGGCTCAGAGACCGAGACAGGCATATACAACAGGATTTGGCTTTCGGAAACTATACTTCGGACCTTTTTCTTCAGTACAAAAAACACCTTGGAAAAAACAGATATCGCATTTTGATTGAAGCACAGAAATTGGTAGTACCTGAACAAGTGGCTGCGCTTCTTCGTTTTTCAACAATACACTGGCTTGCGCCAACAGTACCACTCTATAAATTCAGTAGGTTGATCAAAATGGACCAACTGATCAAATCGGTGCTGCTTCCCCGGCAATACCAAACGCAAATATAAGCACTTGATGTCCAAACCTAAACAGTGCCCACTGCCCTATGCCCAATGCCTACTTCGATGTCATACGCACTACGGGAATGATCATCTCTTCAAGGCTCACACCGCCGTGCTGGAAAGTGTTTCGATAATAGTTCACGTAATGATTGTAGTTATTGGGATAACACAGGTATCCATCTTCCTTCGCGAAAATAAATGATGAGTTCACCGTTGGGGAAGGCAGTCCTGCTTCTTTAGGATCACGGACCGCAAAAACATCACGTGCCTCATAGTTTAAGTTGCGTCCATGCTTGTACCTGAGGTTACTGGTGGTTTGCTTATCACCCACAACCTTATACGGCGTATTCACCCGCACACTGCCATGATCTGTAGAAAGAATCAGGTTGATTTTTTTATCGGCCACTTTTTTCAGGGCCTGGTACAATGGTGAATGCAAAAACCAACTTGAAGTAAGGCTTCTGTAGCTGGTTTCATCACTGGCCAGCTCTTTCAGCACTTCTAATTCTGTACGGGCATGACTGAGCATGTCCACAAAATTGTAGACAATAATGCTCAGGTCATAGTTGAGTAAATTATGTGCATTGTCAACCAGCTTTTGTGCCTCATGGTTGTTTAGGATCTTGTTATAGGAGAACTTTACTTCTTCCCTGCGTAGGCGCTTTAATTGTCCGCGAAAAAGCGCTTCTTCGTGCATATTCTTCCCACCCTCTTCCTCATCATTTTTCCAGAGGGATGGATGCTGCTTCTCAATCTCTAAAGGCATCAACCCGCTAAACACTGCATTCCTGCAGTATTGTGTAGCTGTTGGCAGGATGGAGTAAAAAGTCTCTTCTTCCGCAATCCTGAAGATCTCTGCAAAAATGGGCTGGATAGCTTTCCACTGATCCAGTCTCAGATTATCAATCAACAACCAGATGGTGGGCACTCCTTTCTCCACATGAGGAAGGATCTTGAACTGAAAAAGCGAATGACTCATGATAGGGGAATCCATAGATTTTGGATTCACCCATTTGAGGTAGTTTTTAGAAACGTATTTAAAGAACTCTTTGTTGGCCTCATTCTTTTGGTTTTGCAACACTTCCTGCAATTCAGGACTATCGCTTTTTGCCATTTCCAATTCCCAATACACGAGTTTGCGATAGATATCCATCCATTGGTTATAATCAGGATCGCTACTCAATGCCATGAACAGTTCCCGGAACTGTTGCTGATATGCAGTTACAGTGCGTTCAGCTACTAGTCGTTTGTTGTCTATGATCTTCTTTAAAGTCAACAGCACCTGGTTGGGATTCACCGGCTTAATGAGATAGTCTGAGATCTGGGAGCCGATGGCTTCATCCATCAGGTTCTCTGTTTCGTTCTTGGTGATCATCACCACGGGCAGTTGTTGGTTCACCGCTTTGATCCTGGTCAGGGTTTCGATGCCTGTGATGCCGGGCATGGTTTCATCGAGCAATACCACATCCACCAGGTTAGATTTTACGTAGTCTATGGCATCATAACCATTGGTGAGGGTTGTAACGGTGTAGCCTTTATTTTCGAGGAATTTGGTTTGTGACTGTAGCGATTCAATTTCATCGTCTACCCATAAGATATTAGCTAATGACATATTGGAATTTTTAAGCGGGCCGGCTAAAGATAGGGTTTACGTTTCCTGCGTTGTACCTTTACGGACTGGCCTGTTCAAATTTAACAAATCGTGCAATGGCATTCAGGAAAATCATCAACGATCCCGTTTACGGCTATATCACCATTGATAACGCATTGATATTCCAGATCATTTCTCATCCTTACTACCAGCGCTTACGGCGTATCAAGCAGATGGCGCTGGCGCACCTCGTATATCCAGGTGCGGTGCATACCCGTTTGCACCATTCCCTGGGTGCGTATCATCTGATGAGCCAGGCATTAACGGAGTTGAAGGGCAAAGGGGTGGAGCTCTCTGCTGATGAAGAAACAGCGGCGAAGATTGCGATCCTGCTACATGACATCGGCCATGGCCCTTTCTCTCATGCGCTGGAACATGTGCTGATTGAAAATATGCATCACGAAGAATTGTCGCTTCTATTGATGAATCGATTAAATCTTGAATTCAAGGGGGCGCTCAACACCGCTATTGAGATCTTTACCGATACCTATCCGAAAAAATTCCTGCACCAGTTGGTGAGCGGGCAGTTGGATGTGGACCGTATGGACTATCTCACGCGGGACAGTTTCTTTACAGGTGTGAGTGAGGGAGTGGTGGGATATGACAGGCTGATCAAGATGCTGACGGTACATAAGGGTGAGCTGATGGTGGAAGAAAAAGCGATTTATTCCATTGAGAAATTCCTGGTGGCCAGGAGGTTGATGTACTGGCAGGTTTATCTGCACAAGACGGTACTGAGTGCAGAGATGATGCTGGTGAAATTATTGGAAAGAGTGAAAGAACTGGGTGTTCGGGGGGATATGGATATGGCGGCTGATGACCCCTTGAATATGTTCCTTTTGGGTAAGACCGCGGGAGACATGGAAAAAGACCTGGACCTGTTCACACAGTTGGATGACACGGATGTGGTGGCTAATATAAAAAAATGGAGTCGCCATGAAGACAGGATCCTGAGACTCCTCAGTGAGGCGTTGCAGAACAGGAGGCTTTTTAAGCTGAGGCTGCAGGCTATGCCGATAGACCAGGAAGAAGTGGAAGGGAGAAGGGAGAAGGCGATGCTGGCTACGGGAGTCTCTGCGGAGGACGCGAAGTACCTGGTTTTTACGGGGGAGGCCGTCAACAGCCTGTACAATCCTAACGACGAGGGCATCCATATTTTGTTCAAGGATGGTACCGTTCGTAACATTTCCTCGGTGGACAATGCCCTGATCCATCAAAACCTATCGCGCCCTGTGAAAAAATTCTACATTTGTTACTTAGGCGCCTGAGTGCTGCCAACCACATAACAGGAACTATGCAATTTACAGCTGCCCAAATCGCAATGCTGATCCATGGAAATGTTGAGGGGGATCCCGGAGCCCTGGTGAGTAGTTTTGGTAAGATCGAGGAGGCGAAAGCTGGCCAGCTCAGCTTTCTGGCCAACCCTAAATATGAGGATTTCCTGTATACATCGGGTGCGTCAGTGATCATCGTAAACAACAGCCTGGAACTCAAACAGGCCGTCAGTGCTACGCTGATCAAAGTGCCGGATGCCTATTCCGCATTTGCCCAATTGCTTACTGCATACCAGGAGATGATGTCCCAGCAACTGCAAGGTATCCAGGAGCCGAGTTATATTTCGAAGACCGCCGGGATTGGGGAGAATGTTTTTGTGGGAGCCTTTACTTTTATTGGCGAGAATGTGGAGATTGGAAACAATGTAAAGATCCATCCGCAAGTATATATTGGGAACGATGTAAAGATCGGCGACAATTCTATTATCCACCCCGGGGTGAAGATCTATCACCAGTGTGTGGCCGGGAAAAATGTGACGATCCATGCCGGATCGGTTATTGGGAGTGATGGATTCGGTTTTGCGCCACAACAGGACGGAACCTATAAAAAGATCCCGCAGATCGGAAATGTGGTGATTGGCGACGGGGTAGAGATTGGATCCAACTGTTCCATTGACAGGGCAACCATCGGGTCAACCGTTATTCATCCGGGTGCCAAGCTTGATAATCTGATCCAGATCGCCCATAATGTAGAGATCGGCAGTTTTACGGTCATAGCTGCGCAAGCGGGTGTGAGCGGAAGCACCAAGATCGGCAAGAATGCGATGATTGGCGGACAGGCCGGCATTGTAGGGCATGTAAATATTGCTGATGGCGCGCGGATTAATGCACAAAGCGGGGTCACAAAATCAATCAAGGAAGTCAATTACGCCGTGTCCGGATCTCCGGCGCATGAATATGGCGCTGCACTTCGCTCCCAGGCGGTTCAACGCAACCTGCCGGAAATGGAAAAGCGCATTGCGGAGTTGGAAAAGATTGTCCAGGCGCTGAAGGTAGAAAGTTAGCAATCAGTCATACTGTAATACAAACATTCAGGAAATCAGAAGTTGGTATCCCGGATTCCAACATTGGTTATCTTTGCAGGCTTATGGACAATAACTTTAACCCGGACAAGCAACATACCTTGTCCCAGGAGATCAGTATTTCAGGTACGGGCCTGCACACAGGCATCATGGTAGACATGACCCTGAAGCCTGCAAATCCCGGTTTCGGCTTTCAGTTCCAACGTATTGACTTGCCCGGGCAACCCGTGATTAAGGCAGACTGTGATCTGGTAGTGGATACATCAAGGGGCACCACCCTGGAGGAAAATGGCGCTAGGGTAAGTACAATTGAGCATGTGCTCGCCGCGCTGGTTGGCGCTGGCATAGATAACTGCCTCATCGAGATCAACGGACCTGAGATTCCGATCATCGACGGAAGTTCCCATCCTTTCATTGAAATCATCGAGGAAGCAGGCATCCTGGAGCAGGAAGCCTCAAAGAGCTGGTACACCATCGATACAAATATTACCTACTACAACGAAGAGAAGCGCGTAGAGCTGGTAGCGATGCCTGCTGTGGAATACAAGATCACCACGCTTATCGATTTTAATTCACCGGTGTTGGGCACGCAACATGCCAAACTCACGTCCATGAAGGACTTCAAGGCGGAGATTGCACCCTGCCGCACCTTCTGTTTCCTTCATGAACTGGAAATGCTGCTGGACCACAATCTTATCAAAGGGGGCGACATCAACAATGCCATTGTGGTGGTTGACAAGCCCGTGACTGCTGAGGAAATGGCCAGGTTGGCCAGGGTGTTCAAGAAGGAAAAGATCGAAGTGAAAAGCGAGGGTTATCTCAACAACCTGGAGCTTCGTTTTCCCAATGAGCCTGCAAGGCATAAACTCCTGGATGTGGTGGGTGATCTGGCCCTTATCGGATACCCCATCAAGGCGCATATCATTGCCAACAGGCCGGGTCACTACTCAAACGTAGAATTTGCCAAAAAGATTAAGCAATACATCAAGAAGAATAAGCATGTGAAGAACATACCCGTGTATGATCCTACTATGCCACCGGTGTATACCACGCAGCAGATCGAGAAAAAACTGCCCCACAGGTACCCATTCCTGTTAGTAGACAAGGTGATCGAGCTTACCGATAAACATATTGTAGGCATCAAGAACGTGACTTTCAACGAGCCGTTTTTCGTAGGCCATTTCCCGGGGAATCCGGTGATGCCAGGTGTTCTGCAGATCGAGGCGCTGGCACAAACGGGCGGTATCCTGGCCATCAACGCGTTGCCTCCCGGTGATTACGATACTTATTTCGTGAAGATCGACAACTGCAAATTCAAGCATAAGGTGATCCCAGGTGATACCATGCTCCTCAAGATGGAACTCATGGGTCCCATCCGCAGGGGTCTTTGCGAAATGCACGGTACGGTTTACGTTGGCAACAAGATTGCCACCGAAGCCATCCTGATGGCTCAACTGGTAAAGAGAGACAGTTGATCCGGGGTGGAATTTGTATGCCACCGTTAGGAAATAGTTTATTTTTGCTCGTTATTTAAATATCTGCATGATTCATCCACATACGTATATTCATCCCAATGCTAAGTTGGCCACTAATGTAAAAGTAGATCCATTCACCGTGATCCACCAGAATGTGGAGATCGGGGAAGGAACCTGGATTGGAAGTAATGTAACGATCATGGAAGGGGCCCGGATCGGCAAAAACTGCCGCATCTTTCCGGGCGCAGTCATTGCAGCCGCACCACAGGATCTTAAGTTTGAAGAGGAAGACACAACGGTTGTGATTGGTGATGGAACCACCATCCGGGAATTCGTAACCATCCATCGCGGTACCAAAGACAGATGGAGCACAGTGGTGGGCAATAATTGCCTGATCATGGCTTATAGCCACATTGCGCACGATTGTCTCATTGGCAACAATTGTATCATGAGCAACAATACGCAGATTGCAGGTCACGTGACCATGGGTGATCATGCTATTCTTGCGGGGATGTGTGCTGTTCACCAGTTTTCCAACATTGGTAAATATGCATTCATTGCTGGCGGATCGCTGGTCAGCAAGGATGTACCTCCTTACATCAAGGCTGGAAGAACACCGTTGTCTTATGCTGGTGTGAATTCCATCGGACTCAAAAGAAAAGGATTCAATTTTGAACAGATCAATCATATCCTTGATATGTATCGGTTCATTTACAATAAAGGACTGAACACTACTCAGGCGCTTCAATACCTTGAAGAAGAATTTTCCGCAACCGATGAGCGTGATGAAATCATCACTTTTATCAGGGAAAGCAGGAGAGGCATCATCAAGCGTTACTCCAAAAACAATATTGATGAAGATCTTGCTGACTGATGCCGGCAAGCGTTATAATCGGGAGTGGATTTTCCGCCACCTGACACAAGTTTTTGAAACAGGTCAATGTTATGCGATCACCGGTCACAATGGTTCAGGGAAGTCTACCCTACTACAAGTGGTTGCCGGAGCCATTCTTCCCAACGAAGGGAAACTGGTGATGACTACCAATAGTGAAATATCTACGGAAGAACACTACAAACACGTTTCCATCACAGCACCATATCTGGAACTGGTGGAAGAAATGACCGCCAGGGAATTCCTGGATTTTCATCGGTCCTTCAAACCATTCCTGCAAAACATGTCTCTGCCCGATGTGCTAAATGAAGTTGAACTCAGTCATGCCGCAGATAAACAGATCCGTTACTTCAGCAGCGGGATGAAACAGCGGCTTAAACTTGCCCAGGGAATCCTGTCAGATACAGCCTTTGTTTTGCTGGACGAGCCATGTACCAACCTTGACGAAACCGGCATCAGGCTGTATCAACGATTGATCAATACCTACACCCAGGATCGTTGCGTTATCGTCAGCAGCAATGATCAGCAGGAGTATGGTTTTTGTAAAATCTCGATCAATATTCAAGACTATAAATAGCTATTTGCTAGTAGCTAATAGCTATTATCGTTGCGAAGCAATTAACAGATTCAGGTCTGTATATTTCAGGTTGAACCTTTGGCTCAGGTGAATATTGGTCAGCGCACCTTTGAAAAGATAGATTCCGTTCCTGATATTGAACTTGTGCCAGATCAGGTTCTCCAATCCGCCTTCATCACTGATCTCCAGCATCAGTGGCATCAGTACGTTGCTGACAGCCTGGGAGGCTGTTCTCGCAAATCCAGAGGGGATATTCGGCACGCAATAATGGATGACATCATACTTGCGGAATACAGGACGTTCGTGCGAAGTGAGTTCGGAGGTCTCAAAGCATCCTCCCCTATCGATGCTCACGTCAATGATCACGGAACCAGGACGCATAGCTGCAACCATCTCTTCTGTTACAACAATGGGGGTTCGTCCACCCGCGGAGGAAAGTGCACCCACGGCCACATCACAGGTCTTGAGCTGCTTGGATAGGATCTTGGGTTCAAGCACCGAAGTCCATAACCTCGCGCCAATATTGTTTTGCAGGCGCTTGAGCTTATAAATGTTGTTGTCAAATATTTTCACGCTGCCACCAACAGCAAGAGCTGTACGTGCAGCATATTCTCCCACGATACCTGCGCCGATGATGATGACCTTAGTGGGCGGAATACCGGAGATACCACCAAGAAGCACACCTTTGCCATTGTTGAAACTGGAAAGGTATTGGCCGGCGATCAGCATGACCGCACTTCCTGCGATCTCACTCATGCTCCTGACGATGGGATTGTGTCCGGAATCGTCTTTCATGCAATACCAGATATCGTATCCACCGAAACCATCCTGTAGCTTTCCTGAAAAGAGGAAAAGTGAATCCGCATAGAAAAAGAAATCCCGAACT
>REAQ01000227.1 GCA_004294195.1 Sphingobacteriales bacterium
CCAAAGGAATTTCGCCTAATAATGGAACACCCAGCTTTTCTGCAACAGCCATCACTTCTTTGGTAATATCCACAGCCGTAAAGATGATGGAGCTATCAGGAATACCCTGGCCTTTCAGGTAGGCCCTGATCTCGTTCTCATCAACCTTCAGCGCTGCATAGGCCTCCTTTAATTCCATACTCTTCCTGCTGAACGAGCCCTCCCATACAATTAGATCGCTGATGAAATCTGTTTCGGCCAGGCCCACAACAGAAATCGTTTCCTGGGATTTAAATTTGTACTTGTAAGCATTGGAAAGAAGAAGAACAGAAATAATGGTGGCAATGCTAATGATCAGCGCGGAAAGATATTGTTTCATATGTCTGAATGACTAATTGAAAGGTAGACGTAAAAACAAGAAAAAGGAACAATTGCATTCGTTATTTTTTTGCCAAGTTGCTAAGCTTTTTTGATACCTTACCGCAAATCCCGAATATGCTGCAGTTCCTTATTCCGGTTGATTTTTCCGATGCTTCTGCCAATGCGCTCCGGTATGCATTTGAGTTGAACAAGCATTTCATCGCAAAACTTCACGTATTGCATGTGTTTGATGTCCCGTTTTCGGCTTCCCCGGAAACAGATTCGGTGGTCTATGAATATGAAAGCATCCGGCAAATTTTCACCGAACGGACCTGGAAGTTTATTGGTGATCACAAAGGGGATTTTCACTTCGATGTGGAGGTTTTCGTTACCTCCGGTGGTCACTTTCAGGAAGTGGTTGAATACGCCAGAACGCAGAACATCAGCATGATCATCCTCGGAAATAAGGGTAAGTCGGGCCTGGGCAGATGGTTCTACGGCACCGTTACCCAGAACCTCCTGAGAAAAGCACCTTGCCCTACGCTTTCCATTCCTGCTAACGAAACCTGGAAACCAATCCATGATATCATTGTATGCACAGACTATAGTGGGCCACTCACGGATCAGCAGTGTGAAGCCCTCAAAATGCTAGCAGACAGACTGGAGGCCAGACTGCAGTTTTTGCATGTGCAGGACAAAGTGGAAGTGACCCTTCCGGAAGACAATATTGCCAAACAAAAGATCAAGAATTTCTTTGGAAAAGATCCCGTAGTTATCCCGTTTGCAGATACGATCCCGCATTCCATCGAGCAACATATTAACGCAAAAGGTGGGGATTGGGTAGTGACGATCCCGCACCAGCATAGCTGGCTGGATCATTTTTTACTGGGATCCGAAACAGCAAGTATATCGGAATACATCAAACTGCCTTTGCTAGCCCTACACTAGCTAATAGCTAATAGCTATTTCTTGTACCGCCTGGTGACCATCTTTGCTACGATGGTATCGTATTTCGGCAATTGTTCCTTTTTGCAGGATTTGCGGAGATCGCGGAAATGATGAAACAGCAACTGGTCATTTTCGCGGGTTTTTTCCATCCACCTGCTCGTGTAGTAATGGACCAGTGAATCAGGAACCTCTTCGTCCCCAAGATGCTTGTATAAACTATCCTTCAACAAGTTCACCTGCTCCCATCTGGGTTTCATGGTGGTCATGAAAGATTCTTTCTTCGCTTTAAACTGCCTTGATTGCTCATCAGATAAACCCAACTCTTTTTTCATCCAATCCTCCTGGCGATTCTTTTTTGGTGCTGAATTCGAAAAAGCAAAGAACACAAGTGCCAGATTAGATAGCACAAGAAAAATCACCAACAGCAGTACCCATTTATTTAATGTCAAGGCTTTCATGGCGTACTATTATCGAAATAGGAAATTTGTTGCGCAACGTACTCCGTTCCGGGTGTCACCTGATCGTCTTCCTGCTGATACTTATTCATCAACAGATACCCGTTCAACATCAGGAACAAAAGCAGGATACCCAGAGAGACCGCTGGTTTTGCCAGCCAGGCCATCCATCTGTTCCAAACGGTTACCTCTGGCTGCTCAAGGCGGGCCATCAGGCGCGTGTAGAAAAATGGCATGGTTTCCGCCCTTTGTAAGCCTTCCAGGCTTTCCAAGGTCAGATCCACCTCTTTCTGTATGTGTTCCCTGCTTTTCATGTACATTATTTGATGCTGGTAAATTAAAAAAATTGTGGTTATGGTTGGTTTTTATAGTAGTCTTCTAAAATTTTCCGCAAATTGGCCTTGGCCCGGTGGATCAACGATTCCACGGCGGATACGGTTACACCCATAATGTCAGCAATTTCTTGGTAGGAAACGCCTTCCACCTTATGAAGCGTAAAAGCAATTCTCTGATTATCAACTAGTTGTGAAATTGCATGAAAAAGTTTGGCTGCCCTTTCCCGGTTATCCAACTGCACACCGGGATGCACAAAATCCACAGGCTCATACCGGGGCTCGTTGTTTTCTCCAAACAGACTGGTGATAAATGCAAACCGCTTTTTACGTTTTCGGCTCCTGATCAGTTCTAACGATTTGGTAATGGCAATCTTGTACAGCCAAGTGGAAAAGGCCGACTCACCCTTGAACTGGTGGACGGACTCAAAAACTTTTACAAAGACTTCCTGGGTAATATCTTCAGCATCTTCTGCATTCTGGAGCAAGCCAATGGCCGTATTGTAGACCAGGTCCTTACGGCTTTCCACGATGAGTTTGAAGGCAGCTGCATCGCCTTTTTTCAAACGCTCTACAAGATGCCATTCATCCGGTCTTGGTATAGCCTTTCCTGCTGTATCAGTCATGTACACGTAATCCTTGACGGGCATAAAGATAGCGGAAGCTTATTTTATTTTTTTCCTATAGTAACCGTTTTCTCCAGCAAATCACCTTTCGCACTGATCCCTTTTATATGAATGGTATAAGTTTCAGGGCGGTCTGCTGCATAAAACCTCACACGAGCCTTACCTGTCTTGTCCGTTACCACTTCGCCCGACCAAAAAATGGTAGACCGGTTGTCTATAAAGTTCAGGCTTCTCACCGCGGTTCGGATCAAAAGGGATATCCCTCATTTGCTTGACGGTTTTAACGATGATTACGCCATTAAATCCCCTCGATCCAAATTGTGCGGCCTCTCCTCCGGTCATAACTTCAATAGATTCTATAAGCTGCGGCGGTATCGAGTTCAAGTAAGTGGCCACTTCGGTATTGGTGGCGGGCACACCATCAGTGATCACTAGTGGCTCAACACTTCCGCCACCACCGATACTGCCTGTTCCGCCACGTATGGTTATCCTGCCGCCGCTAGTGGTAACCCCCGGCAGCATTAACACAGCCTGTGAAGTTGTTCCTAGCCCCAGTTTATCTAATTGTTCACCGGTAACCATTCGCGAGTTTCTGTTGGCTACATCGGCTTGAGCCTGCTTCTTGCCCTTGCCCGGATTGTCCAGGGAATTCTTGATCAACATCATGGATGACCCAACCAAAAAACTATCTGCATCGGCACGCCTGTACACAGCAATTTTTGCCGACGAGTCCACGACCCACTGTCTCGCAGAAGAGGTCCATTGTTTAGATTGGGGCATCGTGTATAAGGTAACAGGTGAGATGGAACCTTTGGCATCCGTAGCCTGTACCGTAAATGTTTTGCCTTCGTAAAACTCCGGAACCCTGAAACCAAATTCACCGCCAGATCTCAGGGTGTCTGTCAACAACAGATTGTCTGCGGTATACATCAGATTTGCTACGTATCCCCCCGCGATTTGCCCATTGTCAAGCTTACCCACACCCTTGATCCACATCACAGAATCCTGTATGGGTTCATACTTGCCTGGAGTCACCACTAAAGGATCAGTCAGATCCATCCATGCATTGCGTGGAAAAGACAGACCTGTACCAACATAACGGTCATCCGTAACCGAAATACTGAAGATGCCCTGCATCGGTTGCCCTTTTGCATCCTTCAGTTCCAAATCAAGATTGACCAATTGACGAGATGCAAATTCAGTTTTATCCGGCGTAACGGTCAGCTGATGGGATCCCTGGTGAATGTACATCTGCCGCCTGCTCACGATCTGTTTCTTATCGTTAAACAACAATACATCTGCAGGTCCTTCGGCAAAACTATTTTTGGGGATACTGACTTCATACAATCCTGAACCGATGCTCGCAAAAACAACTTTACCATTACTAATAGCGGCCACATAACTGGTTGGCTTAAGCGGATAAAGTGAGTCTCCCTGAGCCACTCGGAAGACCATGGCATCTGCAGTGGAGCGAACCATACTGATCTGCCAGGCACCCGGGATAGACCCATCCAGAGGGAAACTTCTTTCTGATTTATCGGGCAGAGTCAACACCGCCTGGTAACTTTTATTTTTAGAAGGCATGAAGCTAAACTTCCCAAACCCGGGCGTTGCCGTTTTAAAGGTCTCCACAACTTTCCCGGCATCGTCCTTCAAATAACCACTCAGCGTTAACGGCAGGCCTTTCTCATCTACAGCTCTGAATGCGATGGTGTTGTCCAAGCCATTGATCAGGTTACCCCCTTCAGGATAAAAGCCGAAGCCCGGCCTTAAGGGCGGCAATGGGCTACGTGCCGCAGCATCACCAGATGCACCAAACAAAAACAAAGCTTGTTCAAGGGGTTGACTTAAGTGCGGAGAGGCCATCATCTCCTCTGTGTATACTTTCAAAACATACGCGCCGTCCTTCCATTTGGAGGATGTTCTCAGGCCTCCATCCATTTCGAAACTTGCACTATTTAACAGCACAGATGCTACCAGTGAATCAGACGGATCAAAAAGGTCTGCATGGACTCTCGCAGACTTCAGCGGCTGATGGGTAATGGCATTGTAAAGATAGACCCTGAAATAAATCGTGTTACCCAGTTTATAGTGCGGTTTGTCTGTATGCACCATAATCTGTTGGTTTTGGCCTGACTGCAATTCGCGGACGATGGCCGCTGTGGCTTCATCCAGATTCGCTTTATGGTCCTGAGAAAAGGCTGCCAGCCAAACGGAGGCCAAGGCAGTCAGAATGGATTTGCGCATAGTACTTGGATGATTATTGTGAAGTTTTCCTTTGCCGGGATAAATATCTGGGCCAATTGCCTTTGTAACTTAACTTTATTGCCCCTAATCAACAAACCTTCTGACATGAGACCATTTGAATGGAAAGGCGTTTTTCCTGCTCTGTTAACTCCGTTTACCGCTGCTGATGAACTGGATCTTCCTTTGTTTGCCAAAAACCTGGAGGAACAACTTGATGCCGGCGTTGACGGCATTGTCCTCGGCGGAACCCTTGGAGAAGCAAGTGTACTGACCACAGATGAAAAAGAACAACTTGTAAAGTTTGCCATCGCCACAGCGGCCGGTCGTGTGCCTGTGGTATTGAATATTGCTGAAGGCGCAACCAGGGAAGCGCTTCGTCAGGCTGAACTGGCGGAGAAATGGGGGGCCGATGGCCTCATGCTTCTTCCACCCATGCGTTACAAGTCAGATCATCGTGAAACAGTGCATTATTTCACGACCATCGCCAAATCAACGGCCTTGCCGATCATGATTTATAACAATCCGGTGGACTACAAAATAGAAGTGACGCTGGATATGTTTGAAGACCTTACCGCATCGCCTAACATTACGGCAGTCAAAGAATCTACACGTGATGTAACCAATGTAACCAGGATGATCAATCGCTTTGGTAAACGTTTTAAACTCTTATGTGGTGTAGATACATTGGCGATGGAAGAACTCTGCCTGGGAGCGGATGGTTGGGTGGCTGGTCTTGTGGATGCCTTCCCTAAAGAAACCGTAACCATTTACAGACTCGTGAAAGCTGGTAAACTGGAAGAAGCAGCAGCCATTTACCGCTGGTTCATGCCGTTACTGGAACTCGATATTCATCCCAAGCTTGTTCAATACATCAAACTTGCCGCTACGGCAACGGGCATTGGATCTGAGTACGTCCGCGCACCAAGGCTTGCACTGGAAGGCAAAGAGAGAGAAGAAGTGATGGGCATCATAAGCCGTGGCCTGGCCAACAGACCAAAGCTATAGTACCGTTCAGAAATAACAAGGACCCATGACTAAATATTTGATCTGTATTGTACTGGCTTGCATGACCCTGATTGGTTTTGCGCAATCCGATGTTCAAAAACATGGAATGGTCAACGTTTCTGCAGACGGGCGATACCTCCAACATGAAGATGGCAAACCATTTTTCTGGCTGGGAGATACCGGCTGGGAATTGTTTCACCGGTTGACCAAAGAAGAAATCGCCAACTATTTACATAACCGTCACCAAAAAGGATTCAACCTCATCCAGGCAGTGGTACTCGCAGAATTTGACGGGCTTAGAAAACCCAATCGATACGGCGTAGTACCCTTTCAGAATCTCAATCCGGACCAACCGAATGAAGCCTATTTTGAACTGGTAGACTGGACGATCAAAGAAGCGGAAAAGGAAAACCTGTTGGTAGGACTCTTACCAACCTGGGGCGATAAGGTAACACAACTTTGGGGTGAAGGCCCTGTTGTGTTCAACGCAGACAATGCCTACCGATATGGAAAGTTTTTGGGTAACAGGTACGCACAAACGAAAAACATCATCTGGATCCTTGGTGGCGACAGGCCTACGATGAACGACACGGCGGACTGGAGACCCATTTGGCGCGCCATGGCAAAAGGCATTCTGGAATCCACCCAAAATAAAGCATTGATCACCTACCACACCGCGGGCGGAACCAAATCCACTTCACAGGAAATACACCAGGAACCCTGGTTGCATATCAATATGATGCAGAGTGGTCATGGTGGTGGACATGATGTTCCGGTTTGGGATTGGATCACAAGAGACAGGGCATTGCAACCCATTAAGCCGACCCTGGATTCAGAACCCAATTATGAGGACCATCCCGTAAACCCCTGGCCCAAATGGGATCCTGCCAATGGTTAT
>REAQ01000228.1 GCA_004294195.1 Sphingobacteriales bacterium
TGATTTCGGTGACCTTGGCGCAGGTGGTGCTGCGGGTGCTACCGGCACTTCATATATTTTTAGGTCTTCGGCACTTGCATTTAAAAATGGGAGAGCAGGGACGTCCATTGATTCTTCTTTCTCCGTATGCAGCAGTTCCTGATTAGCTTTGTTTTGTTTCAGCAAGGGTTGGATGATTCGCTTCTTTTCCTGAACGGGTTCTTTTTTAAGTAGTTCGGGGAGGGCAGTTTTGCTTCTGATGAACTGGGTTGGACCCTCCGTGTGAACAGGTGCAACGGCCAGCATTTTTGCCTGACCCTCTTTTGGAGCGGGTGATAAAAGGGTTAATCCCATGATCATAGCTGCAACGAGAACGAGCGCAAGCAATCGATTTCTATACCTGGACTTTTGCTCTGGTTGCTTCAGTATGCGTTTTACCCTCCCCAATAGCTGACCTTCTGAACCCGTTGCAGCCACAGCCAGTGCAAATTGCTGCCTGGTCCTTTCAAGTAACAGTAATGCATATGCATATTGCCCTGGATCCTTTTGATGATTGAGAACGGCATCGTCACAACATAACTCACATTCCTTCCTTACCTGTTTGCTGAGCAAGTGCGCAAATGGGTTGAAGAATAAAATAGTTTCCACCAAGGTGACAAGGATATTCACGAGATAATCATGCCGCTTGATATGGGCCAGTTCATGCATGATGATGGATTCCACCTGAGAAACGGAAAGATGGTTGATTGACGCAATGGGTAATAAGATGATAGGCTTTATATAACCCAGGGTTGCGGGTACGTTGATGGCATCACTGATCTGGATCCTGACTTTTCGCTCAATGAAAAAACGCAAAGCCATGTCGTCCACAAATTGTTGCCATTGGCCAGCAGATTCATTTTCGGTTGTGCGTAACCGTTGAGTAATGACAACCGAATGTGCAAATCTTGCGAGGAGTACGATCAGAATGATTAGGTATGCCGCTGACAGGTATGGTAGGGTGCTTTCAATCCAATGGCTAAAACTTGGGTCCACCCGTCCGTTACTGTGTGTTGGTGTATAGGATGCTTTACTAAGGTTATAGACTACCGTTCCCAGGAACCAGAGCCCTCCAGCCAATAAGGCAATAGCTAAACCCAGATGTCTGATGATGGGCTTGTTTTTTATCGGAATACCGATGCAGATCTGGTACACCAGCCACAACAAAGCCATTTGCCAGATGCTGTCTGCGATGGCCCAGCCCAGGGCGTGCAGGATGGATGATTGGTAGATTGGTTCCATGGTTTAAGATGGTTTCTTAAGACTGTCCAGCAATCGCTGAATTTCATCCAATTCTTCTTTGCTCGCATTGTGATTGCCCAATGCCTGCATCACCAATTGGCCCGGAGAACCAGCGAACAAGGTATTGATCATTTTCCCGACCAATTGCTTTTGCGTTTTCTCACGGGTCACAGCTGGTTTATAGATATGTGTTTTCGCAGAATCATCACGGGATACCAGCCCTTTCTCATACATGATCTGGAGCAATTTCAATGCAGTAGTGTAACCAATATCTTTGACTTTTGCCAGTTCTTCGTGAACTTCCCTCACTGTTGCCTCGCCTTTATCCCATAATACCTGTAGAATTTCCAGCTCGCCTTCAGTGGGTTTTAATGCTTTAGCACTCATTACTACGAATTTTATCGTAATAAATATACGAACCCTTTTATCATAATCAATACCGTTCGTAGATTTTTAAAACCTTTAACTTAATTTCAGCAAAAGCATCTGCCATGGATCTTAAAGCACTGTTTGAGTATATCGAATCGTTACGGGTAAAGCCGGACCAAAAAGTTAAGCTGAATAAGCTGGAGACAGATTATGACCATAAGATGGTGACGAAAGACGAGGCGGAAAGGCTACTGGAAGAAGGAGTTAAAAGGCTATCGCAGATGCAGGATATGCTGTATGCGCATAATCAGTATAGCATGCTGCTGGTATTCCAGGCCATGGATGCAGCCGGAAAAGACTCGGCCATTAAACATATCATGAGCGGTCTGAACCCTCAGGGTGTGAGGGTCACGAGCTACAAAACACCATCGTCTACCGAGCTTGACCATGGTTATTTGTGGCGGCATTACACAGAGATTCCGGCAAGGGGTGAAATTGGCATATTCAACAGGTCCCACTACGAAAATGTTTTGGTAACAAGGGTTCACCCTGAGTATATCCTTGCAGAAAACAATCCCGAGATCAGCTCAATAAGGGATATCGATGATCAGTTCTGGAAAAGACGTTTTAAACAAATCAATGGTTTTGAGAAGACCCTTCACGAAAACGGCACCATCGTTCTAAAATTCTTTCTTCATGTCTCCAAGGCTGAGCAGAAGAAAAGGTTTTTAGAAAGAATAGAAGATCCTGAGAAGAACTGGAAATTCTCACCTGGAGATCTGAAAGAACGGGCACGTTGGGATGACTATATGGCCGCGTATGAAGACATGTTATCTCATTGTTCTCACGACCATGCACCATGGTTTGTAATCCCTGCTGACGACAAGTGGTTTGCCCGGCTTTCTATTGCTGCTATCATTTTCAAGCAGTTTCAGAAACTCAAGTTCAGCTATCCTGAACTGGATGCAAAGGGGAAAAAGGAGCTTGAATTGGCCAAGAAGATGCTGCTGGCTGAAGAACCCAGTAAGAAAAGTGGAAGTAAGAAGAAAAAGTAATTGGGTTATTAAGTTATTGGTTATTCTGGATAAAATAACCAATAACCCAATAACCCAATTTCAGATTATTTGCGTTCAGTGAAAACCTACTTCATTTCGATCTTCAGTTTTTCACCTTTGATCAGGTCTTTGTATTTAGCGATATCCACTTCTTTGCCATTTACTTTCAGGACACCGTGATCAACATCTATGCTGAATGTTTCACCCGTGATCAGTCCGTCCTTTTTCAGGGCGGAGATCAGTGCGTCATCATCTGCTATGGTAACAGACTGGCTTGAATCACCGGTGTTAACAACCGTTACATTCATTTCCTTCGTAGCCTTTTTTACACCATGACCTTCATGTCCATGGATTTGTGCCAGGGTTGGGGCAATAACGAGGGAAACAATGGACATCAGTTTGATAAGGATGTTCATAGATGGACCGGAAGTGTCTTTGAACGGATCACCTACAGTGTCACCTGTTACCGATGCCTTGTGTGGTTCTGATTTCTTATAGTAAACTTCGCCGTTTATTTCAACGCCTTTCTCGAAAGATTTCTTGGCGTTATCCCAGGCACCACCGGCATTATTTTGGAACATACCCATCAATACACCGCTTACGGTTGCTCCTGCGAGGAAACCGCCAAGGGCTTCAGGACCCATCAGGAAACCGATGATCAGGGGAGAAACGATGGTGATGGCACCAGGCGCCAACATTTTCTTGATTGATGCTTCTGTGGAGATAGCAACGCATTTATCATATTCAGGTTTAGCGGTCCCTTCCATAATTCCAGGGATAGTTCTGAACTGCCGCCTTACTTCTTCCACCATTGACATTGCGGCTTCACCTACTGCACGGATGGCTAGTGAGGAGAAGATGAATGGGATCATGCCACCAATGAAAAGGGAAGCGAGTACATCGGCTTTATAAATATCGATTCCATCAATTCCCGCAACGCCTACAAATGCTGCAAATAATGCAAGTGCTGTCAGGGCAGCAGACGCGATGGCGAATCCTTTACCGGTTGCAGCTGTTGTGTTACCAACGGCATCCAGTACGTCTGTTTTTTCGCGAACTTCTTTCGGCAGTTCGCTCATTTCAGCTATACCACCTGCATTGTCAGCAATAGGACCGAAAGCATCAATGGCTAATTGCATAGCCGTTGTAGCCATCATACCTGCAGCAGCAATGGCCACACCATAGAGGCCGGCGCAGAGGAAAGAACCGTAAATACCGGCTGCGAGCACGAGGATAGGGAGGAAGGTTGATT
>REAQ01000390.1 GCA_004294195.1 Sphingobacteriales bacterium
CAAGATCTTCGGTCTTACCACCGGTCTGGCCGTGATGAAGATCAACAGTGAACTGGGTTATGAACCCGTCACCTATTCCGAACTCACCCAGGATGAAGCTTTTTGGGCCGGCTGCAAAAGCTGCGTGAACTATGAGATCCTGATGAGCAAGGGAAGGAAAAACTGTATGTGCACCGCCATGCTCTATGATCCCAAGGATCACTATGAACCCGAAGAAACCAAACAGTTTTTCGAGGAAAAGAAATCAGTGCTGGAGCGCTTGATGAACTTCAAACAATGGAGCCTGCTGAAGGCCTTCCGCAAAGAAGGTGCATCGTCCGTAAAAGCATTTTTCAGCCATTTGTTTCATTTCTAATCAACCAACATTAGCATATGCAAGACCCCAAACCCGGTACTGGAAAAAAACTGGTCCTCGGATTCAGCGGCGGCCTGGACACTACGTTCTGTGTTAAATACCTTGGCGAAGACCTGGGTTACGAGGTGCACAGCATCATCGTCAATACCGGTGGCTTTAGTGAAGATGAATTGAAAAAAATTGAAGCACATGCCTATGCCCTCGGCGTAAAAACACATACCACCGTGAATGCGGTGAAGAGTTATTACGATAGGATCATCCGCTACCTCGTGTACGGAAACGTGCTAAAGAACAATACCTATCCGTTGAGCGTGAGTGCGGAAAGACTCTCACAGGCACTATCCATTGCAGAGCATACAAAGAAACTCAATGCCGATGCAGTGGCCCACGGCAGCACCGGCGCGGGAAATGATCAGGTGCGGTTTGATATGATTTTTCACATCATGATCCCCAGTGTTGAGATCATCACCCCTATTCGTGATCTCAAACTGAGCCGTGAAGCAGAGATCGAATACCTGAAGAAAAAAGGTGTGGCCATGAATTTTGAAAAAGCGCAGTACTCCATCAACAAAGGTCTCTGGGGTACCAGCGTAGGTGGTAAGGAAACACTGAACTCCAATGGTATGCTTCCGGAATCCGCATGGCCTACGCAGATGACCATGGGAAGTGAA
>REAQ01000229.1 GCA_004294195.1 Sphingobacteriales bacterium
ACGTCGAGCGCTTCGGACACTTGCGACGATTGAATCAACGAGTAGGCCATCTGTTGCGATTCGGACAGACTCTGCACACGCTGCGATTCCGCGAACGCCCGATTCAAATTCGATCAGCTCTCCTGATTGAACCTGAGTAAGGCCGTGTATACGAGCGATACCGTCACCTGCCTGCAGTACGGTACCTACCTCTTCCAGCTCGGCAGAGGTATTAAAATTCGACAGCTGCTGACGCAGTATCGCTGAAATTTCATCTGGTTTTATACTTACCATAATGGTTCTTTTTTATAAGTGATTATCTGAGCTTTTGGATATACATATTTTCGATGAACTGCTTCCTGATGATCTGCAGGTCATGGCGGATGCTCGCGTCATACAACACGTCATCCACATGAAGTACAAAACCACCCACGATGGCAGCGTCAACCTTATTGGTCACTTCCAGTTTTGAACTGGCGAAGCGCGGCCTGTCTTTCAGTTTACTTACAATGAAATCATTCACTTCCTGAGAAACAGGAGCAGCCGTGGTGATTTCCACCAACTGAATATTGTGATGACGGCGATACATGGCGTTGAACGCGTTGGTGATCTCGCCAACAGCAATCTCACGACCTTTCTTGAACAAAAGGTTGAAGAATGCAGTGGTTGTTGGCGACACTTTCCCATCCAGGATGGCGGTGAAGATTTTTTGTTTCTTTTCGCCCTGAATCACTGGACTGTTCCATACCGCTTTCAGCTCCTGATGGTTGTCCAGTTCTTTGATCCCTTCAAGGTCTGCTTTGATCTTCTCCAGTTCATTGCGTTCCACCGCCAGATCAAACAAGGCTTTCGCGTAACGTTGTGCAACTTTGGGTTGACGCATCGGTTATTCTGAATTAATTCGATGATTGTTTGGTAAGGTCATCTGCCAGTGTGCGGATGTAGGATTCCTGTTCGCTTTTTGAACCGAGTTCCCTACGGATCACTTTCTCCGCAACTTCCACCACCATATGCCCGATCTGATTCTTCACATCTGTAAGCGCAGCCATCTTCTGGTTCTGGATCGCATTGTTTGCATCCACGATGATCTTGTTGGCTTCGATCTTGGCTTGCTCCTTGGCTTCGTTGATGATCTTATCCTTGATCTCCTTAGCTTCTTTCAGCATCTGCGCCCTTTCTTCGCGCGCTTGAGCCATCAGGGCCTCGTTCTCACTTTTCATCTGCGCCATTTCCTGCTTTACACGCTCAGCTGTTGCCAGTGAATCCGCAATGGTTTTTTCCCTTTCTTTCAGGCCATTGATGATGGCAGGCCACGCAAACTTCTTAAGGATGAAGAAGGCAACGAGAAACGCGATCAGGGTCCAAAAGATGAGGCCAAACGCGGGTTTTAATAAATCCATCTGTACTGGTTATTAAGTTATCTGTTATTAGTTAGTTCATTGCCACACTGCCACATTGACTAATTGTCTAATTAAAAATCGCCGCGCCTCGGCCCTGTGCGTTGGCGCGGTAATTTTTTACTGTTTAAACGAACATCGCCAGGATACCTGCGATAACCGCAAACAGCGCAACACCTTCAACGAAGGCTGCAGTAAGGATCATGTTGGCACGGATGTCATTGGCAGCTTCCGGCTGACGAGCGATAGATTCTACCGCACCTTTACCGATCTGGCCAATACCGATACCTGCACCAATAGCAGCGAGACCGGCACCCAATGCACCGCCGGCGTTAGCCCAGGCTGTAGTGCTCAACAAAACATTCAATAAGTCCATACTTGTTGTTTTATAATGATGATGAAATCACAAATTAATGATGCGCGTGCCCTTCCTCATGATGCTCCCCTTCAAAAGCCTGACCGATGAAAACCGCCGTTAGGTTCGTGAAGATGAAAGCCTGGATAAAGGCCACCAGCACCTCGATGATATAAATAAACACCGCAAACGCGATAGATATCGGACTGAATCCAATACCCACTCCCTTGCTGATCGCTCCAAAAATGAAGATCAGGGACACCAAACAAATAATGATGATGTGGCCCGCCATCATGTTCGCAAACAAACGAATCATCAAGGCGAAAGGCTTGGTGATGATACCCAACAGTTCCACAGGAATCAGGATACCCTTCACAAAACCAGGTACGGGTGGATTAAATATATGTCCCCAGAAGTGCTTATTGGTACTAAAGAGGATCACGATAAAGGAGATCACCGCCAGCACCATCGTGAACGCAATGTTTCCGGTCACGTTGGCTGCCGTGGGGATCAACCCGAAAATATTATTAATGAGAATAAAGAAAAACACCGTCAGCAGATAAGGCAGGTACTTGTCTGCCTTCACGCCCAGGTTGGGGTTTGCTACTTCATCACGGATGAAAGTGATCACCGGCTCAATCGCATTCTGCATACCGGTTGGCGCCTGGCCCTTTCTAACTTTGTATCGGTTGGCCACAGTGATCATGATCCACAACAAAAGCCCTATCGCCAAGAGCATCTGCGCCACATTCCTGGTAATGGATAAATCATAAACCTCAGACCCATCCAAGGCTACAATTTTCTCGCCTTCCATTTTGTACCCATTGTGCTCAGCATGGCCGTGCTCAAACTTGCTGGACATAAATACAGACAATCCTTTTGAGGGAGAGTATAAAATAACGGGCAGGGGAATGGTCACATGATGCTCTTTTCCGTCTTCACCATGATATTCAAACAGGTGATATTCATGGGCATCCATGATGTGACTGAAAATCACTTTGTTAGCATCAAATCCCTCTTTTTTCTCCTCATGCTGGGCCGGTGCATGACCACCTTCCGCATGCTCTTCATGCTGGGCCAGAACTGCCATCGGAGAAAACACCAAAAAAGCACTGAAAACCGCTACCACACAAGATTTGAAGCCGGAAAAAGTCATGCTGTTCCAAATTTGCCGCAAAGATAAGGGAAAATGGCGTGGATATGTGGATGAATGTAAGCGTTGAGCAGAAATTCTTTTGCCTCAAATTAGCTCCTGACCAGCTCACTAAACTGCATTTTATGCAGCCCTGCATAATGCCCATTTAGGGCCAAAAGATCGTCGTGATTGCCCATTTCCCGGATTTCGCCCTTGTCCAGCACCATGATCTTATCCGCCTTTCGGATGGTAGACAGCCTATGGGCGATGATGATACTGGTTCTGCCCGTGATCAGTTTATCGATAGCACCCTGGATCAGCAGCTCTGATTCTGTATCCACAGAGGAGGTGGCTTCGTCCAGGATCAGGATAGAAGGGCTGTACAACAATGCACGGATAAAGCTCAGCAGCTGGCGTTGGCCCATAGACAGTGTTCCACCCCGCTCCATCACATTGTAATCATATCCTCCCGGCAGGCGCATAATGAAATCATGCATCCCGATCATCTTCGCGGCCCGAACCACCTCTTCTTTAGGGATATCCGGGTTCCGTAGCGTGACATTATCCATGATGGAACCGGAAAATAGAAATACATCCTGTAAAACCACCCCGATGCTGCTACGAAGCGCATCCAGGGCATATTCATTGATATCTACCCCATCAATCAAAATCTCCCCTTTCTTTACCTGGTACAATCTGTTCACCAGGCTGACGATGGATGTTTTCCCACTACCCGTATGACCAACAATGGCAAGGGTCTCCCCCTGCCTGATGTGAAAACTGATATCCCGCAGCACTTCGCGCCCTTCATCGTACCCAAAACTGACCTTCCTGAATTGAAGGTCGCCATTGATCCTTTCCGGACGATAGCTGCCCCTGTCTTCGGTAAAATCTGGGTTATCCAACACTTTAAAGACCCGCTCACTGGCCACCATCCCCATTTGCAATACGTTAAACTTATCTGCAATCACGCGCAAAGGCCTGAAAAGCAGGTTGAGCATGATGATGAAACTGACGATCTGACCGGCGATCTTTACTCCTTCCTCATTGCT
>REAQ01000394.1 GCA_004294195.1 Sphingobacteriales bacterium
ATGGCTACTGGTGAAGGTAAAACCCTGGTATCTACATTACCAGCCTTCCTCAATGCCCTCGCGGGTGAAGGGGTTCACATCGTAACCGTCAACGATTACCTGGCGCGCAGGGACAGTGAATGGAACGGAACCATTTTTGAATGGCTGGGATTAACGGTGGATTGTATTGATAAACATGAGCCCAACAGTGAAGCAAGACGCAAAGCATATCTCTGCGACATCACCTATGGCACCAACAATGAATTTGGTTTCGATTACCTCCGGGATAACATGGTGCACTCAAAAGATGAAATGGTGCAACGTAAACATCATTTCGCGATGGTGGATGAGGTGGATAGTGTATTGATCGATGACGCCCGTACGCCGCTGATCATTTCGGGACCTGTGCCCAAAGGTGATGAGCAACAATATTTCCAGCTCCGTCCACGTATCCAGCAACTGGTAGAAGTGCAGAAGCAAGTGGTGAACAAGAGTTTGCTGGAAGCAAAGCGACTTCTCGATGATGCCAATAAGAAAGAAGAGGGCGATGGCGGCCTGCACCTGATGCGCGCCTTCCGTGGATTACCGAAGAACAGTGCATTGATCAAATACCTCAGTGAGCCTGGCGTAAGAGTGAAACTGCAGAAAGCAGAAAACTACTTCCTCGCGGAACAACAGAAGAAAATGCCTGAGGTAGATGCTGAATTGTATTTTCACATCGATGAGAAAAACAACCAGGTTGAGCTCACCGAAAAAGGCCTGCAATACATCACCAAAGGTGGAGAAGATCCTAACTTCTTTGTGCTGCCTGACTTAAGTACCTCACTGGCTGAGATTGAAAGACTGGCCAACACACCTGAGGAGAAACTGCAACAGAAAGAACTGGTGTTGCAAGATTACGCGCAGAAGGCAGACCGTATCCATACTGTTCAGCAATTGCTTAAAGCGTTCACCCTTTTTGATAAGGATGTTGAGTATGTTGTAATGGACGGCCAGGTGAAGATTGTGGATGAACAGACGGGTCGTATCCTAGACGGCAGGCG
>REAQ01000230.1 GCA_004294195.1 Sphingobacteriales bacterium
TAGATCCGGTTCATCATCCGCCTTTCTGTGGTTGCCACCGTCATCAGCGTAGCCGCAATGGTGATCTCCCTGAGTTTTGTGAACGGCTTTCAGAAAGTGGTGAGTGAAAAAGTTTTCAGTTTTTGGGGGCATGTGCGGGTTCAGCATTTTGAACCATTTAAGGTCAGTATTGCCGAGGAATATCCGATTCGAAGGAATGATACCGCTGAGCAGCTCATGCGTGCCAATAAGAATGTGAAATATGCGCAGGCTTTTGCCACCAAATCGGCCATTCTCCGGTCCACTGAAACCATTGAGGGCATCCTCTTCAAAGGGGTGGAAAAAGACTATCATTTCGATGGGGTGGAGCCCTTCCGTGTAAAAGGCAAATGGCCCGTGATTGGCGACAGCAGTGGGTATAGCACAGAGATCATGATCTCGCAATACATTGCCGATCAGCTAAAACTGGATGTGGGTCAGTCGGTCATTATTTATTTCATCCAGGAAGGCCAGGAACAACCCAGAACAAGAAAACTCACTATTTCAGGGATTTACAAGACGGGGGTCGAGGTATATGACAGGACTTATATCATTGGCGACATGGGTCTGATCCAGAGGCTTAACAACTGGCAGCCCGGCACCATTGGCGGGTATGAGTTGGTGTTGCATGATTATAACAAGATGGATAAAGTGAGTGAGGATATTTATGCTGAACTACCCACGGGTTGGGACAGCAGAACCTTGCGGGAGATCTATCCGGAGATCTTTGATTGGCTGAATCTGCAAAATACCAATAAGTATATCTTGGTCTCGGTGATGACGGCCGTAGCAGTGATCAACCTGATTACCTGTCTGATCATTTTAGTGTTGGAACGAACGCGGATGATCGGGGTATTGAAAGCATTAGGGAGCAATAACTGGACCATCCAGCAGATTTTCATTACACAGGGCGCTTACATTACCATTCTAGGGGTATTCCTGGGATTATTGATGGGCCTGGGGCTGAGTTACCTGCAAATGAAAACGGGATTCATTAAGCTGAACGAAGAGGCGTACTATATGACGGTTGCGCCGGTAGACATTATCTGGTGGCAAGTGGCGCTGGTGGCTATCTTCACATTCATTGTTTGCTTCCTCATCCTGATGATTCCTTCCTTCATCAGCCATCGGATCAATCCTTCCAAGGCCATTCAATTCAGGTAGTCAGCGCATAGAGCATGATGCCGGTGGCAACAGCGGCATTTAGTGATTCTGCCTCTCCATGACGAGGGATCAGCCAGCGTTGGGTTGCCATGGCCTGCAATGCCGGACGGATGCCAGCAGATTCATTGCCGATGACCACCACGAGATCCCTCCCTGGGCGGCCTGGCTTCATCGGCTCACCATCAAGGCTGGTAGCCAGAACAGGAATATCTTTGCATTGACCCACCCATTCCATAATATCTTCATAAAAAACAGGCATGCGGAAAATACTTCCCATGGTGGACTGAATCACTTTCGGATTATAGCAATCAGCTGTGCCTTCACTGCAAATGATCTGCTGTACGCCAAACCATTCCGCGGTGCGAATAATGGTTCCGAGGTTTCCCGGATCCTGAATGGTATCCAACACCAGCGTTATACCATTTACGGATGCAGGCCGCTGCTGTACTGGCTTTCGGAGGATCGCCAACGCGGGAGAAGCCGTACTGAGAGAAGATATCTTCTCCATTTCAAAAGCAGGTACTTCGGTGATGGGAATGGTTGAAACGTTCATTTCTGTGATCCAGGAAGACAATGCATAGATCTGCTCAATGTCTTTGGGTGCATGAAGGAGGGCTTCCGAAACCATCTTCGGACCTTCCACAATGAAGCGGCCATGCTCATCCCTGAATTTTTTATGGAACAAAGATTGGATATATTTGACCTGCGTTTTACTCAGCATTGGTGAAGCTTAATCATAATGTATACATATTACTTATCCTGGGGGTGTTGCTGACCGCATATCCATCCTGCACAGTGGTAAAACAATACCCCAAAGAAAAGCCCTTCCTCTTCGAAAATACTGTAAATATCAAGGGCGAAGTTCCCAAAGATAAAAAGCCTGATTACATCGCGGATCTGATGAGCCAGTTGGAGGACAGTGCCAAGGTGATTGAGAATAACGAACTGCCCTGGCCCAAAGCACCCTGGGTGATCCCGGTGAATGTGATCAAGAGACCGCCCGTATGGGATTCCGTTGCCTCCGTGCAAAGTACGGTGAACATGCGGAATTATATGGTGAGCAAGGGCTACCGACGGGCATTTGTGACGTTTGATAGCTCATATAAAATTACCGACGATCAGCAACGTGTAAAAGTCAACTACACGGTGGATGCGGGTAAACTGTATACCATCGATTCCGTGGTCTTTGTTTTCCCTGATTCCAACCTGAATGCTATTGTAAGGGCCAACCAGGGCAAATCCTTGTTGAAAAAGGGAGAAGCCTTTGACTATGATCGTGTAGACCAGGAATTGAACCGGTTGGTCAATCTGTTCAAAAACAATGGCTACTACCGGATCACCCGGGATGAGGTGGTGGTAGAGGCCGATTCCAGTTTTTCTGAGCTTATCGATCCTACCATCGATCCATTTGAATATATCCGAAGACTTGCCGAGATCGAAGCCCGGAGAAAAGACAATCCGATGGTGGATCTGTACGTACGGCAGGTGCGGTCAAAAGATTCCAGCAGGCTACAGCAGTATCACATCGGTCAAGTAACGGTGATCCCGGATTCCCCACCAGACCTTGATGAGATGGATATTTTTGATACCGTTGAAACCTTCATCAATAACTATAAAGTCATCTCCTTTCAAAATACCTTCAAGCCGAAGTTTGTGGTACGGCAAATTGAATTGAGACCTGGTGAATTGTACACGCAGGAAAACTTTATTCGCACCCAGGCAAATTTCAACAGGCTTGGCGCCTGGCAAAGTCAGAACCTGATTACACGCGTTGACGATTCAACCAAGAATATCGACTTTATTCTTCGGCTCATTCCTGCCAAAAAGCAGTTCTTCAGTGTAGACCTGGAAGGAAGTAGCGTGTTGAACACTTCGCAACTTGTTTTGGTGGGATCAGGTAAAATTGGTCTTGCGGTCAACTTCCGGCTTCGCAACCGCAATATTGGCAAACGGGCGATTCAATTGGAGAATACCATCCGTACCGGTATTGAGTTTAATGATTTCTCGCAAATCCTTTCTGGTGAGATCACATTGGGAAACCGATTGACAATCCCATGGTTGATGACGCCATTCAGCGAAGTTTTTGAAAAGAAATTTCAGAGTGCCAAAACGATTGTTGCTGCAGATATTTCGTTGATCGATCGATTCCAGTTTTATAGATTAAGAACCGTTAATACATTTTTCGGTTACGAATGGAAGCCAAAAAGCAATATCACATGGCAGTTCAAACCTTTAAATATTGAGCTGACACGGATTAATGCAGATAGTTTGTTTCTTGATGCGATCCGCCAAAATCCGCTGCTGGTGTACGCTTACAACAATGGATTGATTGTAGGAACCAATGTGGGATATTCCCGGACGTTTAACAAGCCTCTTTCTAATAAGGTTAATACCATTCGCTTGTTTGCAGAAGAGTCTGGCGTGCTACTGGGTGCACTGGCTCCCGGCCTAACCCAAAATGGAAAGATTTTTTCTGACCTCTTCAGGTTCATTAAACTCGATTTGGATTTTCGCCACTATCGCAACTGGAAAAAGTCGAGTTTTATTTTCAGGGCTTTTGCAGGAATCGGTTTTGCTTTTCCCACGAAGAATGTTGACCGGCAGGGCGAAGTCACCCTACCCTTCTTTAAGAGTTATTTTTCTGGTGGTCCTAACAGTATGCGGGGTTGGCAGATCAGAAAATTGGGGATTGGTTCAAATATATTTCTGGATACACTTGCC
>REAQ01000231.1 GCA_004294195.1 Sphingobacteriales bacterium
CGAAACACAGGTATTGAAACTTTTCTCAATCTACCCTTTATGATGCAAACACTTCATCTGATTCCTGTTCTTGACCAACACCTTGTCCAATTGCTTCGTTCGTTGAAAGATGAAGATTGGAATAAGCTAACCATTGCCGGCTCATGGACGGTTAAAGACGTTGCTGCTCATCTGTTAGATACTGCAATGCGAACCGTTGGAATGTACAGAGATCAATATTTTGGAGAAAAACCTGAGGGAATTTCCAGTTATAAAGATCTTGTAAACTACCTCAATAAGCTCAACGGTGATTGGGTTTCCGCGTTCAAAAGGGTTAGTCCTTTGCAGCTCATCGATCTTCTCGAAAGCACATCAGCTGTTCAATATGAGCAATACCAAAAACTCGATCCTGCACTTCCGTCTATATTCTCTGTTGCCTGGGCTGGGGAGGAACAGTCAACCAATGCATTTCATATCGCCAGGGAATACACGGAGAAGTTTCATCACCAGTTGCAGATCCGCGAAGCGTTGGGTTGTTCAGAAGTACTGATCGCCAAAACCCTTTTCCTTCCTTTCATGGATACCTTGATGCAAGGGCTTCCGCATACCTATCGCGAAGTGAAAGCAAATGAAGGAAACATTGTGCAAATTGTTGTTAGCGGCGAAGCCGGAGGCATTTGGCAATTGAAGAAGCTCGCATCAGGATGGAAACTACTAGACAAGCTGGAAGGAATTTCATCGGGAGAAATAACAATGTCCCCATCCACAGCATGGAAACTATTCACGAAAGGCATGAGCATTGAAGAGGCGCAACAATTGGTTGAGGTAAGCGGCGACAAAACACTTGCATTACACTGCTTGCAAATGGTATCCGTAATGGCTAATCGATAGTTAGGTTGCAACCTCCAACCTTCAACCTTCAACCTCCAACCTGCTAAAGATATTGGTCGCCCTTATTCCGCCTCACTTCTGCTACGTACTCCTTGATCTCTTGTTCTTTTTCCTTTTTACAGATCAGCAGTACATCTTCCGTATCCACCAATATATAGTCATCCATGCCTTGCAGGAGATAGAGCTTGTCATCCTTGCCATGCACCATACAACGGGTGGCATCAATCACCATCACATTTTCACCGGAGACCGCATTTCCGAGATAGTCCTTTTCCATATTCTCGTAGGCGGAATTCCAGGTACCCAGATCACTCCAGCCAAAGCTTGATGGGATCACGTATACATTGTCTGCCTTCTCCATAATTCCATAGTCGATGGATATATTGGTGCACTGCGGATAAATTCTTTGAATGGCTGCCGTTTCATCGGCAGTGTTGAACGCATCGTTTTCAGCAATAAACAGTTCCGCCATCTCAGGCAAGTGCTTGTTAAATGCTGCAACAATGCTTTGAACCTGCCAAACAAAGATGCCTGCATTCCAGAGAAAATCTCCTGAAGCAAGAAATGATCTTGCAATCTCGAGGTTGGGCTTTTCCGTAAAAGTCTTCACTTTAAACACGTTGTCAGAAACACCCTGCTGCTCAAATTGAATATACCCGTAGCCGGTATTTGGATGTGAAGGCTTAATACCAAGCGTGATCAATGATTTATGTTTGGCAACAAAATTCAACGCTTCAAAGCAAACTTTGGTGAATCCCGTTTCATCCAGAATGAGATGGTCAGCAGGTGCGCAAATCAGCGAGCCCTCGGCATTCAGGGCTTTCAATTTATAGGCGATGTATGCAATACAAGGCGCTGTGTTTTTTCTCGATGGCTCGCACAGGATATTCTCAAACTTCATTTCCGGCAATTGCTCCTGAACAATAGATGCATACTCGGTTGAAGTGACTACATAAATATTTTCCTTAGGAATAAATTTCGCAAAACGATCGTATGTATTCTGGATGAGCGTACGCCCAGTACCAAGGATATCCAAAAACTGTTTTGGGAAATCCGTCCTACTCATCGGCCAAAAACGCGAGCCAATTCCTCCAGCCATGATGGCCACATAATGATTTTTATGCATCAGATCAATCCTTCTTTAATAAGATCGTGTAAATGGATCACGCCAACATACCTTCCTTGGTCGGTAACGGGCAACTGGGTGATATTGTTCTTTCGCATCAGGTCAAGCGCGCCTACCGCAAGGGTTGATGCGTCAACCGTCCTCGGCGTTTTGGTCATGATCTGGCTCGCGGTCATTTGGTGAATATCACCACCCGTTTGGAGCATCCGCCGAAGGTCGCCATCTGTAATCACGCCAAGCAGCTCACCGGCTTCAGTTAAAACGGCCGCCATGCCCAGTCGTTTAGATGAGATCTCTATGATCACATCCCTCAGCGGGGTATCTGGCCCCACCTGAGGTTTGGCATTCTGCGGATAAAGATCAGACACGTGTAAGTATAATTTCTTGCCGAGCGCGCCACCGGGGTGGAACTTAGCAAAATCACTGCTGGTAAACCCACGAACCTCCATCAGGCAAACCGCCAATGCATCCCCCATCACCATCTGTGCCGTTGTGCTTGTAGTGGGTGCCAGGTTGTTTGGACAAGCTTCCTGGTCCACGGTTGTGTTTAGGACCTGATCCGCCTGTAGCGCAAGGTATGAACCCATGTTTCCCACCATCCCGATCAGCGTACTTCCCATATTCCTGATCAGGGGTACCAGTACCTTTATTTCAGGACTTTCCCCGCTTTTGGAGATCACCAGAACAACATCGCCCTCCTGGATCATGCCCAGGTCCCCGTGGATGGCATCAGCGGCATGCATAAAAATAGCAGGGGTTCCCGTACTGTTGAAGGTGGCAACGATTTTTTGACCGATGATGGCACTTTTCCCGATCCCACTCACTACCAGCCTGCCTTTCATTGTCTGCAACCGTTCAACTACAGCTACAAAATGGTCGTTGATATACCCCGAAAGCTGCTGAATAGAAGCTGCCTCCAATTCAACAGTCTTTCGGGCAATGGTTTTGATACTTTCTTTTTCCATGGAAATTCCCGCAAAAGTATTACATTAATGTAGATAGACAAGAGGCTCTGGCTAGGCATTGAGGCAATGAGGCATTAGGCAATGAGGCATTAGGCACTAGGTACGGCCCGGCGTATAAAAGAAATATTAACAATGACAACCGCGAAAAAATCAAGCGCAAAAAAGACATCTAAACCCAAAATACAGTCCGCTCCCCCCATAGATCTGGACAGCGCCTTGCAGGAACAGTTCGGATTTTCCAAGTTTAAAGGCAACCAGCGCGCCGTGATCGAAAACCTGCTGGCCGGCAATGATACCTTTGTAATCATGCCTACCGGTGGAGGTAAAAGCCTATGCTACCAGCTGCCCGCCATCATCAGCGAAGGGTGTGCCATCATCGTGTCTCCCCTCATCGCACTCATGAAAAACCAGGTTGATCTGGTCAGAAGCTATAGCTCTAAGGACGATGTGGCCCATTTCCTCAATTCAACCCTCACGAAAAAAGAGATCAGAGAGGTGCATGACGACCTCATCACTGGGAAAACAAAAATGCTTTATGTAGCACCAGAGACCCTCACTAAGGCAGAAAACCTGGAGATATTCTCAGACCTGACAATCTCATTTTTTGCGGTTGACGAAGCCCACTGTATTTCAGAATGGGGACATGATTTCCGTCCGGAGTACCGGAGACTGAGGGATATGATGGAAGAGATAGCGCCTAATGTGCCCATTAAACCAGCTAATAAAAAGTTGGGTGCCGGAAATGTGGCCAATGCTGTTAATGTACCCTTTGCAAGCGTGGCTGCACCACTTATAAGATCAGCTGCTTTTTGCCGGTTAAATTGCTTAATGCGTATTTCCTTCTCTTTTTGTTCTCGTTGTTTTTCTAAGGCGTCTGTTTTCTTTTCATACTCTTCTTTAGTAATTAGTTGTTTATCCAACAAGCGCTGATAATAGACTACGGAAGAACTTGCAGATATGCTGATGGCCAACAACATCAAGGCAGTGGCTTATCACGCGGGTATGGACAGTAAGATTCGGGCAGACAGGCAGGACCAGTTCATGAACGAGGATGTACAGGTGATTGTGGCAACCATCGCTTTTGGTATGGGGATCGATAAACCGGATATCCGATTTGTAATCCATTTCAATATTCCCAAAAGCATCGAAAATTATTATCAGGAAACCGGAAGGGCAGGAAGAGACGGAATGGAAGGGAAATGCCTGTTATACTATTCCCATAAAGATGTTTCTAAACTGGAACACCTCATGCGCGACAAACCCCTTAGTGAAAGGGAAGTGGGCGCACAACTCATCAATGAAACCGTGGCTTACGCAGAAAGCGGTGTGTGCAGGCGTA
>REAQ01000232.1 GCA_004294195.1 Sphingobacteriales bacterium
GTCTTGATATGTTCCTGAAACTGCTCGTCCTGGTAGCGCAGGGTCACTTCCTCATTGCGTACAATGTCTTCCCGGATCTTGGGGATACTGAGACAGCCCTCGTTATAACTCCACTCCTGGCCGTTGAGGCTCAGGATGTGGGCATTGATGAACACCTGCTTCACTCCCGGGGCATCGGTATATTCTTCTTTTTCATCCTCCTCCATCCCATCAAAAATCTGGGTGCTGTCGATTACAAAAAGCCTAACGGATTTATTGATCTGTGGCGCGGCAAGGCCCACACCATTGGAATTGTACATGGTTTCCCACATATCTGCGATGAGTTTATCCAGCTGCGGGTAGTCTTGATCAATGTCAGCTGCCACCTGTCTGAGAACAGGATGACCGTATGCTACGATGGGGAGAATCATGCGACAAAATTAAGGAATTTGGCAATCTGTCATTCAGTCATACTGTAATACAGGCCATCAAAAGTTGGTATACTGGCAATCATGAATCAGAGTCTGGATTACTTTTTTCCTGGCTGTCTACTTCTGAATGTCTGTATTATTGATTGCTTGTATTGACTGATTGTCAAAGCGATTTATATTGTAAATACTCCTGCAACATCATCGTCGCCGCCACCTCATCCACAAGCCCCTTCTCCCTCCTATCCTTCTTTTTCAGCCCCATTTCCCGGATAGCATCGCTGGCCATTTTAGACGTAAAGCGTTCATCCACCAGTTCAACTTTCACAGAGGGAAAATGACGTTTCAGCTTTTTGGAAAAATCCCGTGCACCGGCAGTGGCATGGGTCTCAGAATCATCGAGGTTTAGCGGTTCACCAACGATGATGGTTTCAACCTGTTCTTTGGCAAGATAATCACGCAAAAAAACCAGCGCCATATGCGTGTCTACGGTGGTGAGGCCCGTTGCAATGATCTGCAAAGGGTCCGTCACGGCAATGCCGGTTCGTTTTTTACCGTAGTCGATGGCCAATATCCTCATTACCTAAAAATAGCTAATAGCTAGTAGCTAATAGCTATTAAAAAAAGAGGTCGGCCAACACGAAAACCATAAACACCACAGACGCTATCCCGTTGGCTGTCATGAATGCAAGGTTCACACGGGAGAGATCATTGGGTTTTACGATGGAATGTTGATAGATCAACATACCAATGAACACTGCCACGCCGATCCAGTACCAGATGCCGAATCCACCATAGAGACCGGCTGCTATTACAAAGGTGGAAGATAGAAGGTGGAGGATGGAAGAGACCATGAGTGCTTTAGGCTTACCTAACCATGCGGGGATGGAATACAGTTGCTGCGACTGATCAAACTCTACATCCTGTAAAGCGTAGATAATATCAAATCCACTTACCCATGTTAAAACTGCAAAGGAGAAGAGGATGGGGAGTAGGGAGAAGTAACCCGTAACCGCAAGAAATGCGCCGATGGGTGCCAGTGATAACCCAACGCCAAGAATAATATGACAAAGCGGTGTGAAGCGCTTGGTATAACTATACCCCAACACCACCAAAAGGGCCACTGGAGAAAGATAGAAACAGATGGGATTGATGAACCAGGATAAAGCGATGAACAAAATACAGTTCACAATCGTGAAAGCAAGTGCATTGCCTGGCGTGATAATGCCCTTTGGAATTTCACGGACGGCCGTGCGCGGATTCAGTGCATCAAATTTTCGATCCAGGTAACGATTAAACGCCATCGCCGCACTACGCGCCGTCACCATACAACCTAACACGAGGAGGAACAGGGTGAGGGTTGAGGGGGAGGCTATAGATGGGAAATTCTTTTCCTCAAAAATGCCTGTGGGCCTGCCTGCAAAAGGAATCTCACCGTATTGTTTATAAAAAAGTCCGATGAAAAATCCGATCAAAGCAAAGGGTAGCGCAAAGATGGTATGGGAAAACTTGACAAGCGATAAATAGTTCTTGATCATGACGGCACAAAGGTAAGACTTCGGCAGGGATGCATTTAATCATAATGAAACCTGCATTGAATAATGATACAGGACTGCGCCTTCTTCTCCCCTTCGATCTTGTAAACCAGTCGGTGCTCACCAGAGATACGCCGGGACCAATATCCTTTCAGATCATACTTCAACGGCTCGGGTTTTCCCAGGCCTTGAAACGGATTTCTGACGATATCTTTCAGCAATGCCCGGATCTTCTCGGCCATTTCTTTGTCGTGATCCAGCCAATACCCAAAGTCCTCCCAGGCATTCGTTGTGAATACCAGATTCATTTTGTTGCCTTGACTTTTTCCAGATCCTTCATGGAATAGGATTTGGTTTTCCGCTGTTCAACCTGCTGGATCGACTCCTGTAATCTTTGACGGTTCTTTGCGGTGGACAAAAGATGAGCTGTCTCCTGAAGGGAATTATATTCTTTGATTGACATGAGCACTACCGCATCTTCTTCGTTGGTGCGGGGAATGATGATCACGTCATCCGATAAACTCACGTCATCAAAATACTTCTTGATATTGGCCCGTAATTGCGAGATGGTAATTGCCTGCATGTTGAAGACCTCCGCAACAAATGTACAAAATTATGTACATAAAAACGTACGCCTCTACCGATATCGTTTGTAAACTTCCCAGAATACAATACCAGCAGCAACGGAGATATTGAGCGAGTGTTTCATTCCACTTTGGGGGATCTCAATGACGGCATCACAAAGCGCGAGCGCGGCATCTTGCACGCCTTCCACTTCATTACCAAGGATCAGCGCCCATTTCTCTTCTGGTTGAATGGCCCAATCCATCAGCGATGTACTCCTTTCCGTTTGTTCCACGGCACAAACCTTAAACCCTAAACCCTTAACCCTTTCAATAGCAGAGGTAATGTTCTCTTCATATTCCCAGCGTACCGTCTCCGTAGCTCCAAGTGCCGTCTTTTGAATATCGCGATGTGGCGGTCTTGGCGTGTATCCACACAGCACGATGCCTTCAAGCAAAAACGCATCTGCTGTACGAAACACAGAACCTACATTGTTCATGCTGCGCACATTATCCAATAGGATGATCACGGGAATTTTTTCCGACCGATGGAATTCATCGATGGACTTACGTTCTAGTTCACTGGAGTGGCGTTTTCTAAACAAAGTCAAATTCACTTAATCACTTTAACAATCCCGCCTTCCTGGTTCCTGTTCCTCACCTCTACCATAAACACGCCACTGCCCCAGCTTGCACTGTTAATTTTGATCTTTGTAATGCCTCGGGGAACGGTTTGGGTTTGCTGTTGCACAAATCGGCCCGTGGCATCCACCACACGCAGCGTGATCAGCTGCTCCAGTTTCGCAGTTACCGTGATCTCTGCATTATTGCCGATGGGATTGGGATACACCGCAAAACTCAGGTTCTCTGTTATGTTGGCAAAATCACTACAGGCACCCGCATCTGGCAGGTTCCCATCGATCCAATTTAACCTGGTGCGTAACCAGTCTTTCAATGTACTAAGTTCTCCCGCATAAGATGTAGGGATAGGATTGGGATTGGGCCAAACATAAACTCCTAATACAGGCCAACGTTCAAAATTCTTTTTTTGAGGTACCTTTAAAATGTTTTCATAGGAATCAATATATGATTTAATTTTAGCAGCATTCAACTCGCCTGTTTCGCGTTGCTTAAAGTATTCGGTACGTAGTTCAGAAATAAATCCAGGATCTGACATAAGTTTTTCCCACCAAAAAGGTACGAGCCAACTATCTCCTGAGCAGACAAAATTAAAATTGTAAGCCCAACCCGTAGTCATCCATGTGTCGCAAAAATCTGCATTTCCATACGCCAAATCATAAGTATAAGTCGTCATCTGGGCATTGAGAGGATACAACCTCAGTTCATCCAACGTGATTGCGGAACTTGAGGTCAGGGTTAT
>REAQ01000391.1 GCA_004294195.1 Sphingobacteriales bacterium
TCGCTAATGGCCCAAACTACCAAGCTTTGGCCACGGCGCATATCACCAGCAGCAAATATTTTAGGTATATTGGTTTGATAGGCTTTTTCAGTAGCCCTTACATTACCCCTTTCATCCAGCTCTACTTCCAACTGCTCCAGCATACCATTATATTGGGGATGTAAAAAGCCCATTGCTAAAAATGCCAGCTCACAGGGTATTTCCCTTTCGCTGCCAGGCTTTTCTGTAAAATTTGCAGGGCGGCCATCGGCACTTGCGGTCCATTCCAGATCAACAATTTTAAGTGCTTTTAAATTACCATTGCCATCACCAACAAATTCTTTGGTAGCAACAGCCCACTGCCTGTCGGCACCTTCTTCATGCGATGAAGATGTTTTGAGTGTCATGGGATAAGTTGGCCAGGGCATAAATTCAGTTCTTCCTTCAGGTGGCTTTGGCATCAGCTCAAACTGTGTTATTGATGTTGCTTTTTGTCTGTTGCTGGTGCCTACACAATCGCTGCCGCAGCATATTACTTTCGGTACTTGTACCGGCAGCAGCCGTTGCAGAGCGGCCTGCGTTGCGTTTATTTTGCTGCTTCAAAAACTCCATTGCAAAATGAACACCGTTTAATTCCCTGCCCGGTATATTTAAATTGCGTGGCACTGTAGAACCTCCTGCCAAAACAATTACATTAAACTCACGCAGCAGTTCGCTAACGCTTACGTTTACGCCCACGTTGGCATTACAACGAAACACCACACCTTCTTCTTCCATCAGTTTCACCCTGCGGTCAATCACCCACTTCTCTAATTTAAAATCTGGAATACCGTAGCGCAGTAAACCACCTGGCGCATCATCTCTTTCAAACACCATTACATGATGACCTGCATAATTTAATTGCGCTGCTGCTGCCAGGCCAGCTGGCCCGCTGCCCACCACTGCCACTTTTTTACCGGTGCGAATGATGGATTTTTTTGGCTGCACAAAACCTTTATCAAAAGCAATTTCAATAATATGCTTTTCTATTTCTTCAATTGTAATGGCAGGCTGATTGATGCCTAACACACAAGCGCTCTCACAAGGTGCCGGGCAAATTCTTCCGGTAAACTCAGGGAAGTTATTGGTAGATGAAAGAATATCATACGCTTCTTTCCATTCTTTACGGTACACCGCATCATTAAATTCGGGTATTACATTACCCAGCGGACACCCATTGTGACAAAACGGTACGCCGCAGTTCATACAGCGGCCGCTTTGCTGGTTCAGCTTTTCATCGCTGTAGCGGTTTATAAATTCGCCGTAATCATGCAGGCGTTCTTCCACTTTTCTTTTAGTGGGAAGCTCTCTTGTATGTTCTAAAAAACCGGTTGGTTTTCCCATT
>REAQ01000392.1 GCA_004294195.1 Sphingobacteriales bacterium
TTAGTTTTACAGATGGAACCCCAACCGGAGGGCCTGCCTGGCGACCCTTGCAACGATACCGGACGCAATTATCTGGTACTACTTTGACGATTAGCGATGAAATAATTAATTAACCCCCGGTCTCTTTTCTGAGATTGCTATGATTCTTACTGTAAGCAAAGTAAATAACCAACCCAGCGGCCATCCAGATTAATGCCGAAATCAATGTTTCGTTGCTGAGTGAGAATATCATGGCAGAACATACCAAAATACCCAAAATAGGAACCAATGGAACCAGCGGGGTTTTAAATGGTCTTACTGCATCAGGATTTTTTACCCGTAAGATCCAGATGCCAACGCACACCAACACGAAGGCAAACAAGGTTCCGAAACTGGTAAGATCGCCAGCCACACTGCCGGGCACAAAACCGGCAAAGGCACCGACAAAGATCAGCAACAGCCAGTTTGCTTTGAAGGGCGTACGATGCACGGGATGTAATTCTGAAAATACCTTAGGCACCAATCCATCTTTAGACATTGAGTAAAAAACTCTGGATTGTCCCATTAGCATCACAAGAATTACCGAAGAAAATCCTGCCAGGATCGCTACAGTAATCAGGGTTGCCAGCCAGCCAAAGCCAGGCATATAGTTTTGAATAGCATAAGCGACCGATGCTTCCTTTCCTGCTGTTTTAAATTCTTCATAGGGAGCTACACCGGTTAAAACATAAGAGAATAATACGTAAAGGATTGTGCAGATAAGTAAGGATCCCAGAATTCCAATTGGCATATCGCGCTTTGGGTTTTTCGCCTCCTGCGCTGCGGTAGATACAGCATCAAAGCCGATAAAGGCAAAGAATACGATCCCTGCTCCCCCGAGCACTCCACCCCACCCAAATCGGTTCCAGGTATCATGATCGGGGCTTGATTGGGGAATAACATAAGGTGTATAATTTGCCTCGTTGATAAATCCCCAACCAATACCAATAAACAAGAGAACGATGGCAACTTTTACAAATACGATAACCGCGTTT
>REAQ01000393.1 GCA_004294195.1 Sphingobacteriales bacterium
GTGCTGGCTCTCCCGGCGTACGCCAGTTCCTACATATACCGTCAGATAACGCGCGGCATCGATCAAAACACCATAGCCTTTTGATGAAACATAAAATGGAACTGGGGCGTGGGTGCGGCCATTGTCCTCAGCGCCGTAGTGGTCAACGTGCAGATCGAGGATACGTCCACGCTGGTTGACGGTTTGGAAATTGAGCCCTAGGCCAAAGAGTTGTTCGGCCTGATCCAGTGGAAAACGCAAGTAGACCTTATGGTCGATGATTTTGACGTCGATTTCGGCTTGTTTGAGCGGGAAACTGCTTTTGGGCAATTTGGCTAGGGCGGGCACATTTGCAATAGCCCCAGCGGTGCTGAGCAGGCTGATTTTTTCGGGTTGGCCTACCGTGGCTTTCCATATTCCAGGGTATTGCTCGCGCCATTGCAGTTTGATTTGAGCAAAAATGAGGTATGGAAAAAAGAGCAGACAGAGGAGAAGTTGATTGGATTTCATGTGCTGGCGATTGATGCTGGTTCGTGGGGAAAGATAGCAGATTATTGAAACAAACATGAGTCATCCCGAATTTTTCATAAACACTACAAAAGCGACATTTCTTTATCACAAAGGAAAAAAAGAGGACACAAAGGACACAAAGCGAAGCGTCGTCTACGTCTAACTTTGTGTCCTTTGTGTTTCTTTGTGCTTTCTTTGTGAAAATTATGTCGCTTTGGAATTATTCTGAAAATTCGGGATGACTCATGTTATTTTTTCGGTAGATCAACTTTCACTTCCAAAGACAACAAGCGGCTAATCGAAGGCGAAGCCACAAACTCCCGTACTTCGGAGCCAAACAGGTTCACTGCCTGTGCAGCTACGGTGAGTTTGCCAAAACGGTAACCTGCGCTCAGGTCCACGTTGAAAAATCCGCCGAGCGGGCCAAAGTTGAAGTTGCGACCAACCTGACGATTTTCATAAACTGGCGAACCAGCGTAGATCAAATCGGGATTGGTTTTGGCAGCCACGTTGATGCCAGAG
>REAQ01000395.1 GCA_004294195.1 Sphingobacteriales bacterium
AACACCATGGTGGTGGATTGTTACGAAGAGAAAGACCAAAAAGTTTTCCTCGAAGGATTGTCGAAGATCGATGAAGGTGCACAAGCTGCCTTTAAGAAAGACTTTATGGCGATTACCCCTGAACAACGTAAAGAACTGCTCAGCAAAACCGATACGGAAGCGGTAGCCTACGCCAAAAACAAAAAACAGGAAGATCCTGCGCATTATTTCAGCCTAATGAAACAGCTGACCCTGCTTGGATACTTCAGTTCAGAAGTAGGCGCTACGCAAGCCCTTCGTTATGTGCCGATTCCTGGTAAGTATGATGGATGTATTGATTACAAAAAAGGTGACAAGGCTTGGGCGTTGTAGGCACTGGGCATTGGGCATTGGGCACTTAAAATACAGTTATGTCGTTTTCAAGAAGACAGTTTTTGTACAATGCAGGGTTGATGACCGCTGCAGCAGCATTCAGTCAGGAGTTGTTCGCTGGCACCAAAGGCGGTAAGCCATTTGGTCTACAGCTGTATACGCTTCGGGATGTGATCGGAGGAGATACTAAGGCTGTGCTCAGACAGGTGGCTTCATTTGGTTATTCCTTTGTGGAAGGCTATGAAGGCGAGAAGGGATTGTTCTGGGGCATGACGAACAAAGAGTATAAAGCCTATCTGGACCAACTCGGCTTGCAAATGGTTTCTTCGCATTTTGATATGTATAAAGACCTCGAGAAGAAAGCGGCACAAGCCGGCGAGATCGGTATGAAATACCTGATCTGCCCCTGGCTGGGTCCGCAGAAAACCCTGGACGATTTCAAAAAAGCAGCAGATGCCTTCAATAAGGCCGGGGAAGTCTGTAAGAAAAACGGATTAAAATTCGCATACCATAATCACGGTTATTCGTTCACGTTACAAGATGGCCAATACCCCCAAGACGTGATGATGAATAACACGGATCCCAATCTCGTGGATTTTGAAATGGACATCTATTGGGTGGTGACGGCAGGTCAGGATCCCAATACATGGCTCTCACAGGAGAAGGTGATGCATCTGTAGATCTGGGTACAGGGATGATTGATTTCAAAAAAGTAGCGGCCACTGCAAAAAAGGCTGGCATGAAGTATTATATCGTAGAGCAAGAACGATATGACAATGGCAGTTCCGTTGAAGCAGTTAAGGTTGGCGCAGCATACATGAAGAAATTAAACGCGTAATATGCAACATGCAGTCCGATATGCCATTCCAGGCAGGTTGATCCTGTCTGGAATTTTTTTATGCCTTAGCCTGGCTGTTTCGGCCCAGGCGAATAAAGATGAAAAAGAGATTCTTCAAATCCTGGACAACCAGAACAAAGCCTGGAACCGGGGAGATCTGGACGGCTTTATGAAAGGCTACTGGGAAAACGACTCGCTAATGTACATTGGCAAGTCCGGTGTTACCTACGGGTACGCCAATACCCTTGCCAGCTACAAAAGAAATTATGGAGATACGGCCCGGATGGGGAAACTGACTTTCCGGATCGTGCACGTCACAAGACTCTCCACTGAATACTACCAAGTGGTGGGTCAATGGGGCCTGATACGCTCTGCCGGAAATGTGGGTGGCTACTATACCCTGCTGTTCCAAAAGATTAAAGGAGAGTGGGTAATTGTCTCAGACCACTCTAGCTAGGTCGCAAGTTCGCAGGTTTCGTCGTTCGCGGGAATTATGCAACCTGCAACCTGCAACTTGCGACCTACCTTTCATCGTCTCATTATCATTAAACTCAATTTTATGTTCTTATTATTCCTTGGCTTCGTCATCTTCCTCGTCAGCATTGCCTTATTGCGGGGTCAGGAACCCTTACAGAAAATCGGAAAAGGCATTCGTA
>REAQ01000396.1 GCA_004294195.1 Sphingobacteriales bacterium
TGAACAGAGCACCTTGCTTAGCTTCACCGTTCCAGGAAGTAGTGATTACACCTTCGTTGGTGAATACACCAAAGTTTTCTGCTTTTGCAACACCGTAAACGATGTCAACCAGCTCAACTTTGCTCTTGTCCAGGTTCAATGAGAACTGGTAGCCTTGGATGTCTTTCAACTCAGCAGCATTGAATTCAACACTGTATTCCTGACCAGCCTTCAGAGCAGCATCAGCAGCATTGATGTCCAATGTTCCAGCAGTACGTACTTCTGCAGCAGCAGCAGCACTTACCGTTGCACTTGCGTTAACGTCACCCACTTTAACAGCTACAAAGTTTGCAGTTACGTTAGCAGCGATGTCGTTGATGTTCACAACTTCTGGGAACGCAGCAGCCCATGGGTTGCTTGGCGTTGGGAAGCTGTAAGCAGCATCTACGAATCTCCAGGAAGTGTTGTTCTGGAAGCTTTGATCGATGTTCAGGATCAACTTACGCAGCGCAATCAAGTCCAAAGTAGTGATTGACTTAGAGTTGTTCACGTCAGCAGCAATCATTTTGTATGGGCTGTTCAGAGCCTGTACATTCAGGATGTGCTTCTGGATCAATACCAGGTCAAAAGTAGATACACCATTCAGGTGGTTTTTGTCCAATTGTGGAGTAACTGTGAAGTCAGCTCCTTTGCTCAGGTCAACGAAAGAGTAACCACCGTTAGCCGTAGAAGTAGCAGCCTGAGAAGCAGCACCACTCAAAGTGATGGTTGCACCTTGCAGGTTAGCATTGCCTTCAGTTGCGATAGTACCTGCTACATTAGTTGTACCAGAACCAACTGTTGGGCAAACTTTGCGGTTGTCTTGAACTTCAACATAAGTTACGCAGAAGTCATCTTTACCAGCTTCATCCCATGCGTGCAATTCCACCAGGATTACTTTGCCTTTGTCAGCACAAGTCAGGTTCAAACCCGTTTGAGTAGCTACTACTGGGCTACCTACGCGGTTGATTGAGTACTTGGTAACC
>REAQ01000397.1 GCA_004294195.1 Sphingobacteriales bacterium
ATAATGGAAAACTAGCTAATTCCGCAGATGGATAACACAAGAGCGCACCTGCAGCAAAAAGGAAGAGGCCAAAGAGGATACCCTTTTTGTAGCCCAGTTTTCGCATGAATATCCCGGCTGGAATAGCCGCAACAAAGTATGCGCCAAAATATGCGAATTGTAAAAGGGTGGATTTCTTCCTGGTGATATTCAACGCCTCCTGAAAATGTTTATTCAGCACATCCAGCAAACCATAGGACAATCCCCAAAGGAAAAACAAAGAGGTAACAAGAATAAAAGGAAGTAAGTATTTGCTCTTCTGCATGTTTAAATCTTTTGGGTGATGCTACTAGCTAGTAGCTATTAGCTAATAGCAGTTCTCATATTCTTCTATCCAGATGCGTATACCCACCATCCACATGAATCAGTTGTCCGGTAGTATGACTGCTTTTTTCTGAAAGCAAAAAAACAACCATGTCTGCAATCTCTTCTGGTTTCGTCATTCTATTCTCCAGCGGAATACGGTCGGTAATTTTTTTGAGTTCTGCTTCGGGATCTGGAAGGGTGCGAATCCATTTTTCATACAGTGGTGTAAAGCTTTCAGCAACGATCACGGCATTGACGCGGATACTGTAGGGCAGCAGCTCCACTGCCCATTCACGCGTGAGTGCATTGCGTGCGCCATTGGCAGCGGCATACGCGGAGGTTCCACCCTGGCCGGTTTCCGCTACTTTCGATCCGATGTTCACAATGGCGCCTTTGGACGCTTTCAGAAAAGGCAGCGCATGGTGGGCAAGCAGATAGTAATGAACCACGTTTCGGTGAAGGGAAGACATAAAGCCCTCATAAGTTCCATGTTCTAGCCCCACACCATCATTCACGCCAGCATTGTTCACCAGTCCATCGATCCTTCCATATTGCGCAATCACCGCATCAATGGCTTTTGCACATTGCAAAGGGTCAGACAGTTCTGCTACGATCTGCGATCCTCTACCAGCTGCCTGCAGCGCTGCGATATTGTCT